>JBMYXW010000150.1:0-6905 GCA_049608825.1 Chitinophagales bacterium | reverse complement strand
CAACAACATTTGATTTAATTTTTTCTACACACTATTTTATTGGCAATTTTTTATAACCCTTTTTTAACCAAAAACAACAACATTAACCCTATGTCGCAAACTACTGTTCAAGAACAACTTCCTGCTGTAGAAAAATATTTAATGAATTTCGCATTTTACATGACAAAGGACAATGCCGCAGCGCAGGATTTATACCAAGATACGGTACTCAAAGTCCTAACAAAAGGACACCTCTTCAAACAAGGTACTAACTTCAAGGCTTGGTGTGCTACTATTATGCGAAACCTATTCATTAATGGCTATCGCCGCAAAAAAAGAGCTAATGTAGTTTTAGACCATTCGGACAACAACTACTTTATCAATTCAGGTAAAACTGTTGATAATGATGGAGAGTGGAAAATGGCCTACAAGGAATTGACAAACCTAGTGAATGGCTTACCCAAAACCCTTTCCGTTCCTTTTATTATGCGATACAGAGGCTATAAATATGGTGAAATAGCCAAAGCATTGGATTTGCCAATGGGAACTGTCAAAAGCCGTATTTTCTTGGCAAGGCGACAACTCAAAAAGCAATTCAAGAAGAGAATTATGTGATTGATAAATGATCTTGGCAAGAAGATAACTCAAAAAACAATACAAGAAGCAAGGAATGGCGTAAAATAATAATATAGCGAACAAATAATAAAAGGACAGGTTTTTTATGAAGAACTTGTCCTTTTGCTATTTAGTATTCACCTCAAATTCCCTTTCCATAAACAATTTGTAGTATTGAAGTGTAAAAGAACAGCTATCGTTTTGTGGCTTTTATGCGTTTAATAAGGGCAAGCATTGTAATTTTGGGATTTTACTTTTAGCAATACAAACAAAATATGAGAGGTAAAAAAATAATAAACTTCAAATATCTTACGTACCTATTCTTTATTATTTTTGGTTTTTCTGCAATGACTTCAATATTGGCACAAAACCAAACCTTAGAGCCTATTACTATACCTCCTCAATCGAGTTCTCCTACTTCAAAAAAACCTTCAAGACCTGAATCCCAACCTCAATCAGATACGACTTACATCGAAATCATCAATGCCAATCAGTTTGAACATACGGTCATAGGAGAGGAGCAAGTCCGAAAATTGACAGGCGAAGTACAATTGCAGCAAAAGGCAGATGAAATGACGCTTTGGTGTGACAGTGCGTATTATTATTTGGACAAAGAAGTGGTGGAAGCTCAGAGTCGAGTCCACTTCAAACAAGGAGATTCTCTAGATATTTACTCCGACTACTTGTTTTTTGATGACAACAAAAAAATAGCCCGTTTGGAGGGAAATGTACATTTGGCTGATTCCAAGTCCGATATTTATTCCGACTATTTGCTCTACGACCTTACCACCAAAAAAGCCATTCTAAACGACAATGTGCATTTGACAGATGAGAAAAGCGATGTTTATTCAGATTCCTTAGAGTATTTTGTGAACACCAAAATGGCCTATCTTTATGAGAACGTTACGATTGAAGATAGTAAGGTGAAAGCACGAGCCGACAAGGTTGAATATTCGGTCAATACTCGTCAGTCTGTATTAATTGGTCAGGTCAATCTCAATGACGGAACGATGGATTTGAGTGCCGATAAAATGGACTATGATATGAACAGCGAAGAAGGCACATATAGCGGAAATGGAAAATTGGTAAACAAAGAGACGACTTTGACCAGCCAAAAAGGGCGGTATTATGGTGGAAAAGACCAAGTAATTTTTGAGCAAGACGTTCACCTCGTTTCTCCCAATTACGACATTACAACCAGCCAATTGGACTACAATATCCAAACAGAATCTGCCAAATTTAACCAATCAACGACCATCAAACAAGAAGATGGCATCATCCAAACCGATTCGGGAGAATACAATGCCGAAAAAGACCAATTGCAGTTGTTCAGTCGTTCTACGATTGTCAATGAAAGCAATGAAATCACCGCAGACGATTTTTTTTACGACAAAAAAACAGGTATTGGCAATGCCAAAGGCAATGTGTTGTGGGTAGATACAGCTAAAAACCTCACCATTACAAGCGATTTTGCAAATTTTTACGATGAAGACGAAAAAGTGTTGGCTTACGACAATGTGTTGCTCTCCAATGTGATAGACAAGGATACTTTATACATCACGGCCGACACGCTCACTACCTACAAAAACATCACTACCACCGTTACTACGGATTCTACAACTGCAAAAAGCGATACCGCCCAAGTTTTGTATGCCTACCACAATGTCAAAATGCTGAAAAGCGACCTGCAAGGCGTTTGTGATTCATTGACTTATTCTTTGGAAGATTCCGTTTTTCGGATGTTCCAAAACCCTGTTTTGTGGGTGGACGAAATTCAGCTGAGCGCAGATACCATTCGTCTCACGACCCAAAACAACAAACCTCATACAATAGACTTATTGAAGTCTGCTTTTATTGGTAATCGACTGCAAGATGGCGTTTACAATCAAATTGCAGGGCGAAATATTTATGGATTCTTCAAAGACAGTAATTTGGACTTGTTGAAGGCAGAAGGCAATGCCGAAAGCATTTATTTTGGGCAAGACAAAGAGGAAGCATTTTTGGGCATCAACCGAGCTACTTCCAGTAAAATCTGGATTTATTTTGCAGAAAAAGCCGTTAATCGCATCAAATTCATTGGTCAATCCGATGCCACTTTTACACCGATTCAGCGAGCCAATTTATCTGAGTTTATTCTGAATGGATTTGTTTGGCAAGGTGAAAGACGACCAAAAGTATTGAAGGATTTGGTGGTGGTAGCGGATGAAGAAAGTGGGGTAAAACAGATGAAAATGAAAGAAAAAGAGATGAAATCTAGCTTGATGAACCCTCAGAGTTTGGATGATTTCGATAGGTAAATTAGAAAGGAACAGAAAGAGTTGGAGGAAAAGTTGAAAGATTAGTGAAGACACCGCAAATCTGTATTTCCGATTCTTTTGGTGTAGAAATCTTGGAAATTAATGGTCATAGAGGAAGTGTTGGGATTTGGGTTTTGGAAAAAGAGTATTTCTATTCTGTGTTCTTCAAGTAATGGACTGTCTTCAATATAGAGGCGACCTTTAGACTGAACTTTCTCTTTTAAAATTTTGTAGATTTCTGTTTTCCTTTCTTCTTGCTCTTCACTAATTTCTTCAATTTTGTCATGGTTGTAACAGACAATGCCCCAAAAATTAACTGGAACACCATCGAAAGCGTTGTCAGATATGTATAGTGGTAGTAGATAAGCAACTCTGGCAGAGGAATCGGTTATTTTTTCTTGAATATAGGCTAAACCACTATTTCCTTTATTGTCTAATGAGCTTTTGAGCTCGAATAAATAGACGTTGATAGCACGATTTGCCATAAGAACCAAGGCCTGTTCACAAGGTTTAGAGCTTGCAGGGATGCCAAAAATAGGGTGCTTCATTTCTAAATCTACCAACCAAGCAATTGGATCATAATCGTTTCCACTATGAGGGATATTCAGAACATGGACTTCTTTTAGTCCTGCTGCTGTATTTTGCTCTGTAATAATGGTATCTTTTATGACAGGCTTAATAAATTTTGTTTTGAAGGAGACTTTTTTCAAAAAATCCTTGATGTGCTTTAAAGTTATTTTCGCAGACATAAATGCTGATGTTTAGGATTCGATTTCGACTTCTTCTTCGCTTAAATTAAAAATTTCGTCACTCAAAATATAGTGCACGCCTTTAACTTTCCGTTCAGCTTTTTTGAAATCACTAAAAAATACACCATAATCCTTTACCTTATAATTCGTAATAGATTTTCCATCAAAAAAATACACACCAAAATCTTGAGGCTTCAAATCGGTTATATGACTCATCTGCAATCCTTTTTCTTCAATCAGTTTCTCTGTATCGATTCCTTTTTCGTGTAGATTGCTTAGTTGAATATAATTGTTAATCGTTTCGGTCATCAATGGGCTGTGGGTGGTAATCAATACCCGATTGTTGTTGCAGTTACCAAAACGCATCAACAAATCTATCAAGGCGATTTGATTTTGAGGGTGGAGATTTTCTTCTGGTTCATCTAAAATGAGGAGGTTGTGATGCGGTCTTGCCCAATATTTTAAGTACAAATAGAGCGTTGTCAGTTGGTTGGAAGAAGAAGAAGCCAAGTGCATATCCAATTCTTTGCCATCTTCCATCTTCAATTTGAATTCAATAGGTGCGATACCTTCAACAGATATAATTTCAATCGTTCCTCCAATGATTTTTTCTAAATCCTCTAATAGGTCAGTATAGTAATCGTTCTCTATGATGCGTTTATTCAAATTGTTGGTTTGGGTGATTAGTTGATTCATGGATTCCGTATAGGAGTGTTTGGCTAAATTTCGGATTTTTTCTATACCTTCTCCATTTGTTAAGTATTTATTAATCAATTCTTTTTCTTCTTTCGCAACACTAAAAATGTATTTATAAAAGTTTGGGTAAAAACTGCGATTTGCAGGGAGAAAAAATGGAGTAGTAGTGAATGAAAAATATCTAAATATCAGTCTAATCACAAATTCACTTATGGTTTCTTTAGCTACTTTTTCTTTACTACCTGTTGTACTCCAACACATTTCTACCTGCTTTTTATCAAAATTGGACACTTGTGAGAAATTGACTACAAGGCTGTTTTCTTTTTTTATCAATAAAAAAACAGCATCATTTTCTGTATTTGGATGTTCAATTATTTTACCATCAGGCAGGCAAATAGAAGAAATTGAGGACTTCATAAAGTTGGGATTACTCGTATTCATTCCCACAGCCCAGTTAGAACCTTTTTCTTTTACCCATTCATAGCATTTTTGATTTTGAAATGCTAAGGAAAAATCTTTAAAATTTTCTACGCTTGTATTGAAAACATTAGGAAGCACATTTTTAATATAATTTTTTTGAAAATCATTTATTAGGTCACCTATTAATTCTTCTGTTATTTCAAATGGTGTATCAAAATTAGCTTCTTGAAAAATAGGCATTTGTTTTATTCTAGCATAGAATTCAGCTTGGTAATCATTTCTAAACAAACTCCACAACAACTGACTCATATAGGTCTTTCCACTATTGTTATAGCCCACAAAAACATAGAGTCGTTTAGATAAATCTATTTCTCCTTTTTGAATAGGTCCCAAGTTCTTGACAGAAAGTTTCATAATTCACTATTGCTTTTAGCTCAAATCTTTAAAACTGAAAGTTACCAAAAAAAGTTTAAATATCGTTTTCTGAACCTTTCACTTCAATAAACGTATTTTCAAAAGAAACGACGTAAATCTGACGTTTCTTTCGCTAAGATTATTTAACTTAGTAAATTTGCGGTTTGAAAACAACAGATTTTATTTATTAACCTCCTAAAAACTAACAAATATGGCTTCTAATTCAAGTGATTCGTTAATTGAAGTAGAGACACCTAAAAATGTGCTTCCTCCAAATATAACGCCTAAAGAATCAGATATAGAAATCACCCAAATAAGCAAATCCAAAATTTCGGAAGTTGATTTCCACAATATTCCCTTCGGTCGAGTATTTTCTGACCATGCTCTTACAATCGACTACAAAGATGGTGAATGGCAAACTCCCCAAATCAAACCTTTTGGAGACATGATGCTTTCTCCAGCATGTTCGGCGTTGCATTATGGGCAGTCTATTTTTGAAGGAATGAAAGCCAATTTGGATGCCAATACAGGTGAAGTGTTGCTGTTTCGTCCAGAAGAAAATGCGAAGCGTTTGAACCGTTCTGCAATCCGTATGGGAATGCCAGAATTACCTGTCGAAACCTTTATGGCAGGCTTGAAAACACTCATCAAGTTGGATAGACAATGGGTGCCACAAGTAGAGGATTCTGCGCTTTATATTCGACCTTTCATGTTTGCGAATGACAATTTTATTGGCGTTAAAAAAGCAAGCAATTACCGTTTTGTTATATTTACTTGTCCAGTTGGTGCATACTATTCCAAGCCTGTAAGTGTTTGGATTGAAAAGAATTACAAACGTGCTTTTCCAGGTGGTACAGGAGCTGCAAAAGCTGCTGGTAACTATGCTGCAACGCTTTACCCAGCGAGCTTGGTGAACGAAAAAGGCTATGACCAAATTTTGTGGACGGATGGACACGAATCGAAGTATGTAGAAGAAGCAGGAACAATGAATGTTTTCTTTGTGATAGACGGAAAGGTGGTAACGCCTGATTTAGATGGAACGATATTGGAGGGAATCACTCGTGAGAGTGTCCTTCAATTGATGAAAGACCGTGGCATTGAAGTAGAAGAAAGAAGATTGAGTGTGGACGAAATTTTAGCTGCATACAAAGCCAATAAATTACAAGAAGTTTCGGGAGTTGGAACGGCTGCAACAATCACCCATATTGCCAGTTTGGGCTATGAAGATGTGCATTATGATTTGCCAACAGTAGCCGACCGCAAAATCTCTAACAGCATTAGAAAACAATTGGTTGACATCAAATTAGGTATTGCAGAAGATAAGCATGGTTGGATTGTGAGGGTATAAAATAGAGCAATTAAGATTTATTCTATTCCCAAAAAAATAAGAGCAAATAGGACTATCATAGCCTTATTTGCTCTTATTTTTTTGGGATATTGGAACTTATACTGTTCCCATTAATTTTGAGAAAAAAGCGATTCCCAGCTATGTAGCAAATATATCCTTCCTGCATCAGATTGGAAAGCGTTTTGAAATGGAATATACCCTACAAGCATCTAAAAATCAGAAAATTGAAAATACTCGAAAAAAGTTCTACTATTTGGCTTCAACTGGTAGGGTCAATCAAAGAGGTGTTGGATTGCAGCTTAATTTGAGTTTTAAATATGCTATCTTCAAGCCTTAAAAACACCGTAAATTAAATTGTACCTTTGTTTTAATGAACACATATATCCA
>JBMYXW010000149.1:0-6907 GCA_049608825.1 Chitinophagales bacterium | reverse complement strand
CAGATTTGATTGACATAAAAGGAATTCTGCAATACGACAAAACACATGGCTACGAAAAATCAATCAGCACACTAACCGTACTGTATGGAAGTCAAAAGTGGAAGGTGAACAAACGGTTTTTTATAGATGCTTTTGCAGGTTTTGGCATCAAATTTAAGAATGTTCAAACACCAGAATTGACCTTTAACGAGGAGGAAAATCGAGAGAATGGCGACTCTCAGATTTTGCCATTCCTCAACAAAATAGGAAAACGTCTTTTGCCAAATCCTGCTTTGGGATTTAGAGTAGCTTATACCTTGAAATAATGACACTTCACCTCAAAAGGTTTGTTCCATTTTTTAATTCTCAACTCCCTTAGCTATCTTGTAGCCTGCAATTCTGCCCATAATGAATAGACACATTTAACACAAGTGTTTGTTCTAACAACAATAGAATGAAAAACATAGGACTTCTGTTTTGCCTCTTTTTTGTCAGCACTACTTGTTTTTCTCAAAAAACGTCCGACTCAACCCAAAACAGCAAAAAAGGAGATTTCTACTTTTATTGGGGTTGGAATTGGGGATGGTACACCAAATCTACAATTGACTTCAAAGGAAACGACCACGATTTTACGCTCCAAAAAGTAAGAGCCAAAGACCGCCAAAGCAAATTCAAGTTGGACTACTTCAATCCTTCAACGGCTACGATTCCGCAATACAATTTTAGAATAGGCTACTACATTACCGATAAATTCAGCTTAACATTGGGTACTGACCACATGAAATACGTGGTGCAACCTTATCAAATGGTGAAAATAGACGGTCAAATTTTTGATACAAACAGAGGTTTTGATGGAAATTATGAAAATGAATATATTGAAATTCTGCCCGAGTTTCTACGATTTGAACATACCGATGGATTGAATTATGTCAATACCGAACTGAGATATTTGAATGAATTGATGGGAAGTAAACGAATCAAATTGAGTATAGTGAATGGTTTGGGAGTGGGTGCGCTTTTCCCTAAAACGAACGTAACGCTTTGGAATAGTGAACGATATGACGAGTTTCATTTATCGGGTTTTGGTATTAATGGAATGTTGGGCGCAAATGTGGCTTTCGGTCAAGTGTTCTTTTTTCAGACAGAATTGAAGGGCGGTTACTTCAATATGCCCGATATTAGAACAACGAGTTCGGAATTGGATTCGGCAAAACAGGATTTCTTTTTCTCGCAGTTGAATATTGTATTTGGGGCGAATTTGCGGAGCAAGAAAAATAAGTGAGGTTATGAGTATTTTGACAAAAACAAAATTTTGAATCTGTAAAAGTTAATTCCAAAAAATGAGAAAAAAAAGCTTTTTTAAAAGAACTTAACTAATTTTACCCTCTCATAAAATCAACCCAAATGCTTGATTTTAATTTTCATTCTCAATTTCAATTTTCATTCTCCAATCCTGTGGCAAGACCAAAAAAAACAACAACGACAAGCAAAAAAAGCTCAAAAACAAAGGCAAAAAAGGAAACGCCTTTGATGAAACAATACAATGCCATCAAAGCAAAATACCCCGATGCTATATTGTTATTTCGAGTTGGTGACTTTTACGAAACCTTTGGACCTGATGCCGTTACAGCATCTGCTGTATTGGGAATCACCCTCACCAAACGCAACAATGGAGCTGCTGGAAAAATAGACTTGGCCGGTTTTCCACACCATGCACTCGATACCTACCTACCCAAATTGGTCAGAGCAGGATACCGAGCTGCAATATGTGAACAGCTCGAAGACCCCAAAATGACCAAAACAATCGTCAAAAGAGGCGTAACAGAATTGGTCACTCCAGGGGTCGCACTTAGTGACAAAATACTAAACCACAAAACCAATAACTATCTCGCCTCGGTTCACTTCAATAAACGCACAGTAGGACTTTCATTTGCAGACATCTCGACAGGAGAATTTTTGGTGACGCAAGGAAGTGCCGACTATATAGACAAACTACTTCAAAGCTTTCAACCTTCTGAGGTTATCTATTCCAAGAATCATTTAGACGACTTCAAAGAATACTTCGGCGACAAGTTTTACACCTATCCATTGGAAGATTGGGTGTTCAAAACCGATTTTACCCGTGAACTACTCTTGCGGCATTTCCAAACCAAAACCCTAAAAGGTTTTGGTGTAGAATCATTGGATGTGGGCAATGTGGCAGCAGGTTCGATTCTACATTATCTAGGAACAACCGAACATGCCAACTTGCAGCATTTCACCGCCTTAGGTCGATTGAAGCAAGACAAATATGTGTGGCTCGACCGTTTCACTATTCGCAACCTGGAACTCCTCGATAGTCCTTTTGCTGGAGGAACTCCCTTGATAAAAGTACTCGACCAAACCATCTCGCCCATGGGGTCTCGTCTGCTCCGCAAGTGGATTGTGTTGCCATTGAAGAACAGCCGAGCGATTGGGAATCGACACAGTATGGTCGAATATTTTATGAAAGAGGAGGAGTTCAAAGAACAGATGGTTCACCAAATTCAGCAAATTGGCGACATCGAACGTTTGATTGCCAAAGTACCGATGGGAAAAATCACCCCTCGACAAGTTGCTCAATTGAAGAAAGCCCTTTTTGCGATTGAGCCGATTCAAAAACTATGCTCCAAAGCCTCCAATGAGATTTTGAATCGAATGGGCGAACAACTCAATCCCTGCAAAATCATTCGCAGCAAAATCGAAAAAGAACTCATTGAGGAACCGCCTGTGGCACTCAACAAGGGCAGCGTGATTCGAGACGGTGTTTCGGAAGAATTGGACGAATTGAGGCGATTAACCAAGACGAGTAAGGATTATCTACTGGAAATCCAGCAACGAGAAATTGAAGCCACGGGAATTACTTCTCTGAAAATCAGCTTCAACAATGTATTTGGCTATTATCTCGAAGTCCGTAACCGTTTCAAAGCACAAGTTCCCAAAGAGTGGATTCGTAAGCAAACTTTGGTGAGTTCAGAACGCTACATCACCCAAGAATTGAAGGTGTATGAAGAAAAAATATTGGGTGCAGAGGAAAAAATATTGGCACTCGAAAGCCAATTGTTTGACGCTTTGGTGGCAAGCCTCAATACCTACATTCGACCAATTCAATTAAATGCGTCTCTAATTGCTCAGTTAGATTGCCTCCTTTCTTTTGCGAGAGCTTCAATCCGCAACAACTACCACAAACCTCAAATCAACGACAGTCTGATTCTTGATATCAAAGCAGGTCGACACCCTGTGATTGAGCAGCAAATGGCGATTGGCGAAGAGTACGTTCCCAACGACATTTTACTGGACAGCGAAAGCCAACAATTGCTCATCATTACAGGACCGAATATGGCGGGTAAATCGGCATTGTTGCGACAAGCGGCGTTGATAGTGATTATGGCACAAATGGGTTGTTTTGTGCCTGCTGCGGTCGCCAAATTGGGAATTACCGATAAAGTATTTACAAGAGTAGGTGCATCGGACAATATCAGTTCAGGTGAGTCCACCTTTATGGTTGAGATGAACGAGACGGCAAGTATCATGAACAATATCTCGGAACGCAGTTTGATTCTTTTGGACGAAATTGGAAGAGGTACAAGTACTTACGATGGTATTTCAATCGCATGGGCATTGGCAGAATATCTCCAC
This sequence comes from Chitinophagales bacterium, assembly GCA_049608825.1. Taxonomy (GTDB): domain Bacteria; phylum Bacteroidota; class Bacteroidia; order Chitinophagales; family UBA2359; genus JAUHXA01. The sequence goes on along the minus strand of JBMYXW010000149.1, from coordinate 3,271 downwards.
AACCACCCCAAAGCCCAGCCCAAAACACTTTTTGCGACCCATTACCACGAGCTCACCGAACTCTCCAACAAATTTGACCGCATCAAAAACTACCACATTTCGACTAAAGAAATCGGCAATAAGGTGATTTTCTTGCGAAAACTGGTACCTGGTGGTGCATTGCGGAGTTTTGGGATTCATGTGGCTCAAATGGCGGGAATGCCGAAGCAAATTTTGAAGCGAGCCAACGAAATTCTCGCACAATTGGAAGACAAGGGCTTGGCTTCTGACCAAATTAGTACGCAATTGAAGCAAATGCCTGAAGCCTCTCCCTATCAGTTGAACATCTTTGAGGTGAACAATCCAAAGATGAAAAAACTGGAAGAATTGCTGTCTAAATTAGATGTGAATACGATGACTCCTATTGAAGCCTTGTTGAAATTGAATGAATTGAAGAAGGCTTTGGAAGAAGAATAGAAATTCAAATTCAAGGCACAAGCTCAAATTCAAAATTTGACTGATTGAAACTTGATTCTTTGGCAAACACTTCTATCGCTATTTCTGTTAGTTTTATAAGGATAGTCAAAACACAAGCAAAATGGAATACGGCAGAATAAAATACGATATATTTTTCAAAAAGGTCTTTGGCCAAAAAGAACACATCACCCGTGCTTTTCTCAACACAGTTTTACGAGACGATTTGAAGTCTCCAATCGATAAAGTAGCCTTCGAACCCACCGATTTTATCATCAAAGGTAAAAACGCATTGATTAACAGTGCCAAACATGATGTGATTGATATTTTTTGTATTGACCAAGAAGGGCGACGTATTTTGATTGAGATTCAAAAAGGAGGAAGTAAATTGGCTTTGCCTCGTTTTTTGGATTATCAATGCCGCAATTATTCCAGTCAGTTCATTCCCAATGATAGATACAAAAATGTAGTGGGCTGCTATAGTATTTGTTGGATGTTGGACCTCAAACCGCCTCACGATTCTTTATCCGAAAAAATCCGTTTGTGTTCCAATGAAACTGAAACCGATTGGTCGTTTGATTGGCAAATTACAGCTTTGTATCCCCGCAACTTGGGTAATTTGGAAGACTTGAAGCAACAATTGAAGAAAGAACACGATATTTCTTTGGCAGAATGGCTGGTTTTGGATGTGGTGACAGATCAAGAAAAGGTGGCTACAATAAAAGATGTTTTGCAAAACAAAGAAGTGAAGGAAGCTTTTGAGGATTTGGACTTGTCGGGTTACACCGAAGCCCAAATTAGGGAAGCGGCTTACAAGGCTGAATATGGAGATTTGGTGGAAAGAGATAGAAAAAAACTGCTGGCAAAGGCTGAAAAGCAAAAAACGGAGGCATTGGCGAAAGCAAAAAAAGAGGCAGAGAAAAAGCGTTTGGAAGAGTTAGCGAAAGCCGAAAAACAAAAAGCAGAGGCATTGCAAAAACAAAAAATAGAAATGGCAAAATCTATGTTTGATTTTGCAGATTTAGATGCGATTTCAAAGGTTACTGGGCTGTCTAAAGATGTTTTGAGGAAACTAAAAAGGGATAAAACATGATTCTTTTTTTTAAGGACAAGTAAACATAATCGCAATTTTAGGATTTTATGTAAAGGAAATTTGAAGTCTATTCATTTCCTTCCCTAATTTTATAAAACTCCTAAAATACCCGTAAAATGAAATATTTATCTATTGCTACTTTCATTTTAATACTTATTTCCAACACTTTCTGTTCTCTGTCTGCTCAGATACCTCAACTGACCTCCTACGAATTCAAGTATGCCAACTTCGATACAACTGCAGAAACAGAAAAAACCGATAGTGAACAGGATCCTTATACTTACAAATTCCCAAAGGATTTACTCATAACAGGTGCAAATATTGGTTTGTTTGCTTATGGTTTTTCGCAAAGAGAAAGTAAAGAAGCTATTCCAGTAGCAGAAATTTTGGAGCTCTCTCCCGAAGATGTCAATGGCTTTGATCGTTCGGCGACTCGCCATCATAGTCAGGCTTCAAAAAAATTATCGGATGTCTTTTTGTATTCCACCTCGGTAATGCCCTTGATTTATATGGCAGTGGATAACAATGCTCGAAAAGACATAGGCAAACTTTTTTTGTTATTTATCGAAGCCTATAGTTTTAGTGGAATGGCGTATGGTTTGACTGCAGGCTTGACCGACCGAAAACGCCCCTATGCTTACAACCCCGAAGCAGAGATGAGTCGCCGCACTTCTAGACACACTCGCAACTCCTTTTTGGGAGGTCATGCAGCCTTGTCTGCTACGGGAGCTTTCTTTTTTGCCAAAGCCTTTTCAGATTACTACCCTAATTCTCCTCTCAAACCTTTTGTTTGGGCAGTAGGTGTTTTAGCTCCTTTGGGAACAGCCTATTTGCGATATGATTATGGAGCACATTTTCCGAGTGATTTGATAGCCGGATATTTGGTCGGAGCAGCGAGTGGTTATTTGGTTTTGCACACCCACAAAAAGAAAGAAGCAGATAAAGGAATGAGTTTTGGAGTGGGTGGAAATGGAATGCAGTTGAGTTATCGTTTTTAATCCCCTTTCGTTATCGTTTTTATTTTCTCCAATTTAGACTTTTGAAGTTTTTCTTCAAATATGCTTCACGACAATGAAAATTGATCTTCTTCAAGGTCGAAACTTCAAAAGTCTTCTCCTCAAATTTGGTAGTTTATATTATTGACATTCCTTACCTTTGTTGTTTTCCTACAAACAAACAACCGAAAACAACATTTTATGCAAATTCCACAAACCGTTCAGGTGTCTTCTGAGATAGGAAGACTTCGGAGATTATTGGTTCACAGCCCCGATGTGGGCATTGGTAAAGTTGTACCCAGTAAAATGCACAATTGGCTCTACGATGATATTGTGGATTTGCACAAAATGCGTTTGGAGTACAATGAGTATATTCAAGTCTTGCTGTGGTTGTTGGATCCAGAAAAAATTGAAGGAAAAAAAATCAATGCCGCTTTCTTCAAACCTTCAAAACCTACCTACTTTAATTCAGACAAAGTAGTTGAAATTGAACATTTATTATTGGAAGTTCTGCAAAATGAGCAAGTAAAAAACCAATTGGTCACGCATGTTTGTGCTGCCGAAAAATGCAGTTTTGCGACTATTCAGAAATTGATGGCATTACCGCTCGAAAAACTCACAAGGGTATTGATTTCGGGAGTCATTCCAGATGAAGATACATTTGTCTTTCCACCTGTTCCCAATCTCATTTTTACCCGTGATATTGCTATTTCTATCAATGATCATTTGC
>JBMYXW010000148.1:0-6908 GCA_049608825.1 Chitinophagales bacterium | reverse complement strand
CAAGGGCATTCGCTATTTGCAGGGCAAAAAACTGATTTCCAACAAGTTTTTTGAGGCTTTTGAAGCGAGATTGAAGGAAATGCTGCAAGAGATTTTTAACGAAGAAGAAGATTTTGTGCAAACGGATAAGGAGGATAGGTATAAGTTTTCGCCTTATAAACGGTTGGTGAATTTTTAATCACAGATTTTGGCAGATGTTTTGGATGGACACTGATATTTCAACTCAAAGAAACGCATAAAAGATGGCATACTAAAATAAAACATTGACTATGAACGAACAACACTCCTATATCAAAATCCTATTTAGACAAGAAACGGATGAGGAAGGTATTGCATCAGAAGGTATGTGGTCTTCAAAAGTAGGGAGATATTATCGAATCGAAAACATCCCTTTTTTTATTAGAGATATTGCTTTTTAGGACGTGGTGAAAGCGGAAGAAATAGATGGAGTGTTGGAGGCGATAGAAATAATAGAAGAGAGCGGACATTCAACCGTTCGGGTGCTTTTTCTTGCGGATAAACTAAAAGAGGTTAGCAGTTTTCTTGAAAAGAAAGGTTGCAGTTTTGAAAAAGGCTTTGACAAATTCATTGCAATTGATATTCCACCCAAAGTTGACTATCAACCCATAAAAGAATACCTTGAAGAAGGAGAACAGAAAGGCTTTTGGGAATATGACGAGGGCTGTATTGCTCATGAAATTTGAAGTCATAAAAATTGGATGAGTTTTTGCAATTTCACCTTGAAGTTGCCTTTGTAGAGGTTGGGCGATTTAACTTATACGACTTGTCAAGGCATCCCAAACTACTTCTTTTGGCGGTTCTGCTGTAATCACCATTGGCTCTTTCCGAACAGGATGGATAAATTCAATTTTGCGGGCGTGAAGGTGAATCGAAGCATCTTTGTTGGTGCGTTTAAAACCATATTTGATGTCGCCTTTGATGGGACAATCAATGGTAGAAAGTTGCACTCTGATTTGGTGGTGCCTGCCCGTCAAAGGCTTCATTTCGAGTAGGTGATAGTTGTCCGAACTTTTCAGCCATTTGTATTTTGTTTCCGATTTTTTCGTGCCTTTGCGCTCAATAGGGTAAGCTTTGGATTTATTGCGAACTCGGTCTTTGATAAGGTAATGTATCAAAGCATCTTCCATTTTTGGAGGACGATTTTTGACCACAGCCCAGTAGGTTTTTTGGATGGTTTTGTCGTGAAACATCTTGTTGAGCCTCGTCAATGCTTTGCTGGTTCGAGCAAATAACAAAACCCCCGAAACGGGGCGGTCTATTCGATGCGTTACGCCAAGATATACATTGTGTTGTTTTTTGTACTTCTGTTTGATGTATTCTTTGACATGTTCACTCAAAGGAATATCGCCTGTTCGATCGCCCTGTACCAACATTCCAGCGGGTTTGTTGATGGCTATGATGTGGTTGTCTTCGTATATTACTTCAAAGGGGAAGTTCATATTGGGGTGAAAATTAAGTCGTAGATTTCGCTGATTGTTTGGATAAACACTGATATTCACAGTACTTTTAGAAAAATCTAATAAAGGAACTGATAGTGAAATTTTGTGGTTAGTTAAACACAAACAAAATTAAAACTTAATTTTGAGTATATTTCATTTACCTCCACAAAACCTTTCTATCATGGAATCAACCAAAACAATTATATTGTCAAAAATTGGAGAAGAATACAAACCTATTTTGGGCTTTGTCAACAAAGAACTTCAAATCAGACAATGGCCCACCAAACACAGCAAAAAACGATTGGTACTGCAATATTTGGCAACTAAGTTTGAAGCGAATAAGACCTACTCTGAAATGGAGGTCAATGTTCTTTTGAACCAATACCATACTTTTGGCGACCCTGCTTTGTTGAGGCGAATGATGTTCAGTGCAAAGTTGTTGAATCGCACACAGGATTGTCGGGCGTATTGGGTTGATTGAAGAAAAATCAACCACCGTTCCAACCGTTGCCAAAGTTTGCAACTGTTGGCAAGGTTTCCACTCTTTCAAAACTCAATGCAACAAGAAAACAGCTCTCCATCTCTCCATCTCTCCATCTCTCCGTTCTACCTCCAAAATCAAGTGCATAAAAACCTCTGTGTCTCCGAGCCTCTGTGTTCTAAATCATCAATCCACCAGTTTCCTCCCGATATTCACTCGGACTTTTCCCAATAATCTCTTTGAACATTTTATTGAAGTGCGATAAATTATTGAAGCCCACTTCAAAGGCTATTTCTGAAACAGGGGAATCCTTCTCTGCTAAGAGTTTACAAGCTTGCGAAATGCGGTAATCGTTCACAAATTTGGTGAAAGTCGTATTGGTCATTTTTTTGAAGTAGCGACAGAAGGCAGGAACGGTTAGATGTACTTCTTGGGCGATGTCGTCCAATGTAATTGTTTCTTCATAGTGTTTTTGAACATATTCGTGAATCGCAAGCATTCGTTCTCGTTCTTGAATATTCACCTGCACGGTCGTTCCCTCAGCATTCAACAAATGGTAATCCTCTGTTTGTGCTAAGTCTTGAAGGATGTCTAATAGGCACAATAGTTTTGAAAATTGAGGCAATTGAGTCAAATATTCCAATCGCTCACCAATGTGTTTTTTTGTCTTTGCAGGAAAAACAATGCCTCCTTTTGACTTCAACAAGAGTTGGCGAATTGCAGCCATTTCAGGCGTTCTAAAAAAATCGTTCCCCATAAAATCAGCCCTCATTTGCACGACAATCTGTTTTTGTTCTTGACCTACTTTGTTCGCAAAAGTGAGATGAGGAAGGTTGGGGCCCAATAGGAGTAAATCTCCCTTACGATAATAAGAGATGTGTTGTCCGATGTGTCTCTTGCCGCTTCCGTTGGCTATATAGACCAATTCATATTCTTCGTGGAAATGCCAAGAAGGCTTTTCTTCGTTTCGTTTGAAAAATTTCCTAACCGCAAATGAACTTCCAAAATTGGGTTTAATAGATTCTAATACTGGTTTCATGTACCTGTGTTTCGTGAAAAATACCTATTCGATGCTTATAGTTTGATTTTCAATTGTTTGAATAAGCCACATCTAAGTAGGGTTAATTTAGCACTACAAGCTGTCAATATAGCAGTAGTGAGAACTTGTAGGCTGCTTTACCTTTGCAGTGAAAATAATATGAATTTATATGGACACTTCAAAGAGTAAGTTGGTATAACCAATTTCAAAACTAAAAAGTTCTTTTTTACTCAAAACTTAAAATTTACGTAACATGAAAAACACGAAATTAATTTTTACAAGTATCTTGATGAGTGCCTTATTCTTTATGACTTCAATGGTTGTTGCCAATTCATTTGGAGTGGTAACAAACATTCAAGTTGTAGATGAGGACAACGGTCACAAAAGTATTTCGATACGAATTCCCTACTCCAATACGCCCAAAATAATGGTTAAGTTGGAGGATGCCGAAGGAATGACTTTATACAGCAAAAAATCAAAAGGAGAAGATGGTGTTGCTACATTGTTGAGTGTGAACAGCTTGCCAAGTGGCATGTATTATATCACCGTTGAAGACAATTATAAAATCACCAAACATCCTTTCCGTATTGAGTTGGACAAAGTAGTGATGAATGACTACAAAATGGAAACTCTTCACAAGCCTGTAATACAGTATAATTCTCGCAGGCAATTGGTTTTATTGAATGTAGAAGGAGAAGGTGATATTGAAGTAGAAATTCAAAATGAATATGGTGACCAACTTTTGGCAACGGATAGCACTAACCAATTTGAAAAAGTATTTAACCTTAAACGCCTAGAAAACGGGACTTACACTTTTGTAACTCGTTATGGAGGCAAGACTTTTTATGAAGATATTATCATTCGATAAAACTGATTAAAGTTTAAAGTTTTAGAAAGCATCATTTTGTTTGTAGCCATTGGAGTCTTGTACTTCAATGGCTTTTTTTATCGCAGATGTTGCAACGCAGATAGGGAAGATGGCGCAGGTAAAACGCTCTACACAAAAAAAACAAATAGCGGTTTATGTGTATCTTTGCACAAACAAAATATTATGACGAACAACAATTCCAACAAACCAAAATTAACTCCTGTAAGCGAATTGGGAGAATTTGGACTAATCGAACATCTCAACAAAAATGCCCGTGAAAACAATCACAGTACCCTGAAAGGAATTGGCGATGATGCGGCGGTGATTCGATATGAGAAAGACAAGGTTACGGTCGTTTCTACTGACCTATTGGTGGAAGGGATTCATTTTGATATGGTTTATACACCCTTGAAACATTTGGGCTACAAAGCGGTGGCGGTCAATCTCTCCGATATTTTTGCAATGAACGCAACTCCTCGTCAAATTACCGTTTCGATAGCTATTTCGAGTCGTTTTACGGTCGAAGCATTGGACGAAATTTATTCGGGCATTCATGCTGCCTGCAATGCCTTTGATGTGGATTTGATTGGAGGAGATACGAGCTCTTCACGTTTGGGATTGGTGATTAGCGTTACTGCAATTGGTGAGGCAAAACCCGAAGATGTGGTGTATCGAAATACGGCACAGGTTGGTGATATGATTTGCATGACGGGTGATTTAGGCGGTGCTTATTTGGGTTTGCAAATTTTGGAGCGTGAAAAACAGGTATTTTTGGCAGACTCCAATATGAAACCCGATTTGACTGCTTCAAAATATTTGGTTGCCCGACAATTGAAGCCCGAACCTCGCAACGACATCATTGAGATTCTGCGGAATATGAAAATCAAACCGACTGCAATGATTGATATTTCAGATGGTTTGTCATCCGATTTGTTGCACATCTGCAATCAATCGAATGTGGGCTGTGATGTTTTTGAAGAAAACATAAAACTTCATCCTGATACACTTCAAACAGCTATGAAAATGGGTTTACCACCTTTTACTTGTGCTTTGAGTGGGGGAGAGGACTATGAATTGTTGTTTACGGTCAATCCCAAGGATGGAGAACGATTGACGAATATTGAAGGGTTTTCGATGATTGGACGCATCACAGATTCTACAAAAGGACGTTATCTTTATACTCAGAAAGGAGTACAGCATGAACTGGTAGCACAGGGTTGGAAGCATATTTAATTTTTAGCTCTTTCCCGTCACTTTGTATGTCACAATCATCACACTACCTAAAATTTCCTTTCCCTAAAACCTCACCTTTACCCCCATCAAAAAATTAGTTCCTGCCTGTGGATAGTAAAAATTATAATTGGTAGGAATAATATTGGGATTGAAAACAGGGTCAGCCACCAAACCAGGTCCTTTGTCTTCAAACAAAAGAAAATAAGTATAACCATTCGGCTCATACAATACATCAAAGACATTGTTGACCAACAGGTTGAAAGCAATTTCTTTAAAAAATACATCCTCCAATTTATACTCCAATTGCAGGTTGTTCACCAAAAAAGCATTCAATTTGCGGCTGTCATTGGCAGTATTGTCCAAAAACTGATCGCCTACATATTTGCTCAACAAACGCAAGTCCAAATTTTTGATAGGCGAATAAGTCAAAGTTGAAGCGGCAATAAGATTGGGCGAAAAAGCGATTTCGGTGTCATTGTAGGTAATCGTAGTATCTCGCAGATAACCAAAAGTAAGAGGATCAGTAAAAATACTGGTGAACTGCTTGAACTCCGAAATATTACTCGTTCCCAAAGTCACATTCCCTTCCCATTTCAGTTTACTACTCAGCTGAATACCACCCGAAAGTTCGATACCTGCTCGGTAACTTTCTGCCACATTTTCTTGAATCGGTGCACCCACATCGTTGAGGTTGCCCGTTGGCACGAGTTGGTCTTTGTAGTTCATATAATACACATTGGCATTGAAGGCAGTGCGATTCCCTTGAAATTGATAGCCCACTTCAATATCCTGCAATTCCTCCGCCACAGGCTCTACGGCATTGTTTACAATATTGCTGCGAGTTGGTTCTCGATGTGCGATGGCATAAGAAGCATATAGATTACTTCGCTTGTTCAATTGATAATTCACACCGATTTTTGGATTGAAAAAACTATATTCTTTCTGAATATTGACTATTCCCTGATCTTCGTCCACTCCTTCAATCAAATAGTTGATGCTTCGGTATTGAAGGTCAATAAAGGAGTTGAGTTTGTCGGAATGTTGAAGCTCACTTTTTAGATAAACATTGAAGTCTCTCTTGTCACCTGTATTGTCATAGTATCGCTGCCTAATATCACCATTTGTTCCCATGAATTGAGCCCAAATTACTTCTCCAAAATGGTCTCCATCATAGCGATTCCAAGCCCCTCCAAGTGTTGTATTGAGGCGGTCATTGCGGTAATTGAGGCTTGAAGTAAAACCATAAAAATCGTTTTCTAACCATTTGCGGCGAATCAAATCTGTTTCTTCAATCAAGACCATTTCCCCATTGACTTCTTCAAAAACACTCGTATTCTCCAAACCATAATCCGCCAAATCTTCTCCATCTTTGAACTGCTCATAAAAACCTCGCCCATCTGTATAATGTCCCGCCAAGTTGAAGTTCCAATTGGAGTTTAGGGCTTGTGCAAAATGCAATTGATAGTGGTTTTGGGCATAATCATCCACTTGATTGTCATAAGTATAAACATTTGCAGTTCGGTCGTTTCTCAGTTGAAACTCGTCAATACCGTTCCAAGATTGATAAGTTACTTCGTGTCCTGCAAAGGCATTGAAGCGTACCAAAGTATTTTTGCCATAGTAAGCCGCCGACATAAACCACGAATCCAAATCCGAACTCGCTCGGTCCACATATCCATCCGAACTGATTTTGGACAATCGCCCCTCGACCACAAATTTGTCATTTAGCAAACCCGAACCAAAAGCTACATTGTGTTTGCGGGTGTTGAAAGAACCAAAAGTATGATTGGTTTCACCATATCCATCCTTGTTCAGTTTGCCCGTTTG
>JBMYXW010000147.1:0-6947 GCA_049608825.1 Chitinophagales bacterium | reverse complement strand
ACAAAATTACCAAATTACTGCCCATCTTTTTGAAGAAGGACCATAGAATCAAAGGTTTAATTAATCTGTTGATGATAGCTTTGAAAATTATTTGCCTCATAGAGGTCAAAGTGGCTAAAACTCTCAAAGAGAATGAAAAACCCTTAAAAGGATTGACTCCTGGTAACCCAAGTAGAAAAACCTATACCCCAACGGCTAAGATGCTCTTACAGAGGTTTAAAGGTCTATCTTTCACTATCGTTTTTGAAGACAATATGCCTATTTCTTTGGCTTTAACGCCATTAGATAATACCCAAATCGAAATTCTCGAATTAATGGCAATACCCATTGATTTATATGAACAACAACTTATTAAACTTAATTCATTTTTTAACGCTAAATTTAAGCGAACTTAGAGTAACTATACCTGAATTACCTCAATTTATTCATTTGTTCTTTCATAAAGGTGTTTATCCTGATGATAAAACTTTAGTAAAAGTTGAAGTAAACAACAGATATGATAACAAACAAGTTCTAATGCATGCCAACAATGAATTGCTTAAGTTTTTAAATGTGATATATTTTGAATACTCTGCTAGGAATGTTAGTATAGACAATAACGTAATTGTAATAAATGATAAATCCGTATTAAAACTTAGCAGAAAGTTATTAAAAAAAGATAAAATTCATACTGTTGGTAATTTTTTCCGATTTGAAAAAATTGCCAACGATGTAAATAGTACAAAATTTGCTGAAATAAAAACAAAAGCCTTATTTTGGTATAAACAAGCATTGGAAGCAGAAACTTCTCACTTACGGTTAGTAAATTATTGGTTCAGTTTAGAACATATTTTCAAATATTATGGAGATGATAAGGTTTCTAAAGCTGATAAACTTGTTAAAGTAATTGGAAAAAAATTAATTAATGACAGGAAAGTAATCTCATCTTTAGATTTTTGGGGAGATATTTATAGGGTAGGTCTTTTTTATCCTAATCGTAAGTTAGATTCGGTTCAAGGCAAACTAACAAAAAGTTACCCCTCTTACAGAATGTTTGTTCAATCTGAGGAGGTAGAACGAGAAGTTGAATACGATAACAATGAAACTCCAATTCCCTATAGTACCGTAATTTTTGTCAAATTTAACAATGACAACTGCAGGCTTATAATTCCAATTTATGATAATATATTTCTTGATAAAAACATACAAATTAAAACACAACTTTGGACATCAAGTAAAAGATTGTCAATGGTTATAACTCAAGATTATTTTTTTAGAAAAGTATTTAGAGGGGAAATACCAAAGTTAATTAATATTCTATATTTGTTATATTATTCTTGTTTTATTCCAAATACAATATTTAAACAAAGCGAATTAGATATTATTCTTAGAAATTTAGTACACTTAGGGGAATTAATAAAAGCTACCATATGGGTAGAACATATACGAACAAGAATTATTTTCAAAGAAAAAGCTAAGTGGGAGAAATATCATAATTATTATGATGAAATTCAGTCTCTTGATAAGATAAGCATAAATTTTGCAAAAAAAATCGATACTATCTCAGATGACTTTATTTTAGAAGCATATCGAAACCAATTACCAGAAAATTTAAAGTGCCTACCTAATGGAAATTTAAAAACCTGCCAATACTTTTGGACTTTGGACGCAAGAGCAAAGAGGCAAGAAGTAGGATTTAAATCTTTGATAATGAATTATTTGCGAGCAATTCATTAATATGATTAAGTATTTGATTTACAAAGTTTTATGTCTTGCATCTTACGTCCTACTTCTTTCGTCCAAAGTCTAAAATACTTATTGAAATATCGATTAGAAATTTTACAACAGATACCCGAAGAAAATTTATATGCTAAGATTGATAGGCTTAGAAGAGTGCGGAATGAATTTGCTCATGAAGCTCATACCTTTGCCAATATAGAAATAGTATCTGAATATCTATCAAAAGTAGCAAGGTATTATTTAAAAGAACTATTCAGAAATTCTGATAAATATAGTAATGAGGAAGATAATGATATAATTAGCCTCTGATTTTTTAGTAAAGTTAGAGGAAATCAGAAGACGTAAAGAAACATTGCAGAAATACACAATAACAAATATCCTACAACAAATCCTTCCCTCAATACAGAAATACTCCACTCACCAAAGCAGACAAATCCTTCCTATTACAAAAAGTTCAAAAAGAAAAAGGGATTTGAAAAATTCGTCCATTTTTAGAAGTTGTGGAGAAACTACCGATGGATTTGTTGAAGCCCATTATGGAAGTTGCAGTAGAAAACAGCGATGTAAGCACTCCTAAAAGATGGATGCCCTCTACTGTTTTGAGGATATTTGAGCCAGAAGAGGTTCAGAAAGTTGTTTTGGAGATTTTGCAGGAGGGGAATCCGAAAATGAAATGCAGGGCGACTTTTATACTGCGTTGGATTGGCTTTTCTACTTCAGCAAGAATGGAAGGGGAGAAAGCGGTTAGATTTGTAGAGGAGTTTGTTTGGAATGGGCGATATTATGAAAGTCGACCGTCAGAAATACCGATAGCTGTTTTTAAGGAAAGAGCAAATCAGTTGAGGCGTAAGAGGTGCAAAGTTTTGTTGGAAGAATTTGAAAAGACGGACAATTTAGTGGTGAGGTATCATTTTTCTTATCTCTTGGAGGGTGTTGTAGCAGCTTACCCAAAAGAATTGCAGTCAAAAGCTCAAAGAATCATTGATGTTATTTCGGCAGAAGGTTTCCCTATGGGTGCTGTTGCCTTGGAAAAAGCCATTGAAGGGAATGAGGAATGGGAGGAATTATTGTATGAAGGGTTGGGTTGGAGGAGGAGGTGAAAATACTCGTTCAAAAGAAACCATTTACTGCCAATCATTGTTTTAACAAAAACATTTACCATGATTGAAAATCAAATCATTGTTTCACTAAATATACAATTCAAATGGTCATAGAAATAGCAGATAACATATTGAAAGATATGAAAGTTACTCCTTCTCAATTATTGATTGACCTTGCTGTATATTTATACGACAAGGAGCAAATATCTATGGGACAAGCAAAAAAATTGGCTCAATTGACTCAAATTGAGTTTCAAAAAGAAATGTCCAAAAGGAATGTTTGCATTAAGTATGATATGGAAGATTTGGAAACGGATTTGGAGAATTTAAATTTTTTAGACTGATATGTTGATTGTAAGCGATACCTCACCTATCACCAATTTGATTAGAATTGGAGAACTCGAACTTTTGCAAAAACTTTTTGGTCAAGTCATTATTCCCCAAAAGGTATATGATGAATTGGCATATTATGAGCGACAACAAGAAGAGTTGGATAGAGAGGCTTGGGTTGTGGTTAGAACAGTTACCAATTTGGAAAAAATAGAAGAGTTGAATGAAGTATTGGACGAAGGTGAGGCAGAAGCTATAGTACTTGCAGAAGAACTCAATGCTGATTTTTTGATTATTGATGAACGGAAAGGTAGAAAAGTGGCAGAAGATTATGGACTTAGAATCGTTGGGCTACTTGGTATTTTGATACAAGCAAAACAAAAAGGATATATTCGAGAATTGAAGCCAATTTTGGATAGGTTGATTAATGAAATCGGTTTTCGGGTGAGCAGGCAACTTTATAATGGTATTTTATCACGGGTTGGTGAATAAGGAATCTTTTATGTTGGAGTTGGATTTTTCAAGTGGTTTGGGAAGTGGAGTTTATTTGGTGGAAGAGCGGAATGTTGGTAATTGCTTCAATAACAGTCGGTTTTGTTTTCGGAGTTGCTCATTGTCCAATGTTATTTGCTGAATTCGGTGTGTTAGTTCGACCAACTGTGTTAATGTGGCTTCAATTCTCGCCTGGATATTGGGGAAAGATACGGTGGTTTGAGGCATTTGAATAGCAGTCATTTCTTGGTTGTCTTGGTCATTGTACCAATCTTTCAATTGCTTCTTTTCTATTGAGGTAAGGGGTTGCCCCAATGAAAATTTGTGGTGTAATTGTTTGCCCAATTTTTCGGATATCATAGTGTTGTTGGTTTTGTTTGATGATTTAACAAAGGTATCAAATTTTGTTTGTAGATAATTTCATGCCGGGAAACAGGCTTAATTTTCAATACCGTCATCAATTCTTGCCCTCCTCCTCAATAAACCTCCTCGCCTTCTTCAAAATCAAGAAAATCTCAAAAATATCTTCCACAGAAGCATCAAATAAAGAACTCCTCATGTATTCTTTCCCACTCAAGATGACAAAGTAAAATACACCACCCAAATTATACAATCCATAATTTCTTATGGATTCTTTTCAAATGATAAACTACCGTAGTCTCATTTCGCAGATTTTGTCAAAGAACCTCTTAGAGGAGTCGACAAGATACCACCTCAAAACTGACAAAAGGTGTCACCTTCTTCCGAAGATTACACCTTACTGTCTAAAATTTGTCCCTTTATATTTGAAGCTTCTTAACCACCAATCGACTTAATGATTATCACTAGAATCACACTTACGACCAAGCCAGAAAAAACCTTCAATAAATCTCGGCTTACATCACCAACCGTTGCTCGGCTCAGTTTTTTGTCCAAACGAAGTCTGACAGCTAATTCCCGACCTGCCAACAAACCAACAAATACCCAAGTTGTACTCATAGGAATATTGCTCCAATCTTTGAAAATCATCAAAATAATGCCGAAGATAAGGTCAACAAAGGTCGCAGAACGGATATCACTTGTATTCGTTTTAGCTTTCACAATTCTCTGAACAGCACCGCCTTTGGTATAAAAAATGTATGCCAATAAACCGAGGATGGCTAGCAATGACAAGAAAAATGGAAGTGGTGCAAGATTACCACCGCCCAACAGATATACATAAATGTTCGCTAAATCTTGTGTCAACCATTGAAACCATAAAAAGCCTGTAGAAGCCCATTGAGCAGCAACCCAATAGTTTCGGCTCTTTTCTTTGATAGGATTTTCCATAAACCGCTTCTCTAAGAAGTTTGTGACTATCAAATAGATCACCATTGCAGCCGTAAATGCAACTACATACCCCAACATTGATTTCATAATCATTTTACCCAAAACAGCTTTGGTATCAAATACGCTGGTCAGAATTGCCCCTACATCTCCATCAATTTTGTTCATCGAAAACAAGGTGAGAATCAAGAAGGTGGTACTAACAGGAATTCCAAATCGGGTAATAATAACGAGTACCAAAGGCGGCAACAAATACCACCATTCAAGTGTGGTGGGAATGTCGATTTTGTCCAAACGCCCATAAGCAATGTCGGCATTGAGCCAACCGTTTACCAATGCGATTGTCAGAATAGTTCCTGCAAAAGCCCACAATATATACCAGGGACGTTTTTCGTTGGAACTCAAAAATGTTCCCAATGTTTGTATAACATCGTTTCCAACTACTGAATAGGCTGCCATTAAAAAACCCAGCCACATAATTACTGATGATAAATCCATGCTATCTAAAATTGAATGTTAAATACAGTAAAGCAAAATAAATGATTAGAAGCATGAAAATAGAAAAATATCATGCAATTCAATTTATTCCTTTATTAAAAAAGCAAAGGTATCTGAAACCTTTTTTTACAACGTTAAGGGAATGTTAACGAAAGGTTATTAAGTACTCTTTCTCCCCTTAATTTCCAGTGGTTCATTGTTTTCTGATATTCGTAAAAATTACAATTATGTTACTAAAAAAAGGAATTATGCAACACAGTAACACTTAATTTCGTTTATTTTTGCAACAATCGCATGAAATACATTTCTATCATATTGGCAATCTTCATTTTGGGCTTATCTATTCGCCCTGCCTTCAATGGTCTATGCTGTGCTTTGCCACAGGAAAACCAAGAAGAAATAAGTAGTCATGCCCATTGCAGTCATCATTCTACATCAGAAAACGCTGAAAATACCAGTGAGGATAAGAATCAAGACCACGATTGCACCTCTTTTTGTAGTTGTGCTTGTTGCAACCTACCTGTTGTTGTTCAGCCTTATTTCGCTGTGGCTGCTTCAATAATAACCCACAGCGAACCTCCAATTACTTTTTTCCCTACCTTTCAGTATTCCTTTGAATACCTTCCTCCTATATGGCAACCGCCACAAATTGTTTGATTTTTAATTATGCATCGTTGATTTTATATAACGATACATACCTATTGCAGCAAAAGCTGGATAAATGGAAATCGATAAGTCCGTTAGGGCTTGAATATTTGTAGAAAAATGGAAAAGATATTTACGGAACTCCAATGGAGTTCAACCCAAACCACAGCAGCAAGCCCTACTGTGGTTCAACTCCAAAAGGAGTTGTGTTAAACCTATTTTTATACTTCTACAAATATTTGACTCCAAATGGAGTCTCAGAAAAACTACCATATACTTAGATTATGCTGTACTAGTGGTTCAGTTGATAAAACACTTGATTTTATTTTGTTAAATAAATAATTTGATAATCAAGTATTATAACAATTTAACAATAAAGCCATTTATCAATAATTTTTTTAATCAATCAATTACAACAATATGAAATCAATATATCTATGGCTTTTTGCCATTCTTCCTTTATTTTTTGCTACTTCAATACTTGCCCAAGAAAACGGCAATACATTTAAAATCCATGTTGATGGCGTTTGTGGGATGTGCAAAACCAGAATTGAAAAAACTGCCCTTCAAACCAAAGGTGTAAAAACTGCCAATTGGAATTTAGAAGCCAAAGAATTAAAAGTTTTTGTCAATCCCAAAAACTTCAATGAAAACGAACTTCACCAAAACCTTGCAGCGGTAGGGCATGATACTGAAAAAACCAAAGCAAGTGATGAGGTTTATGACAACCTACATGGCTGTTGTAAATACCGCCTTGAGGAAGCTGAATCCTCTTATACTCCTTCAAATGAGGGAGTTGAACTAACAGGAAAGGTTTATGCGGCTGATGAAAACGGCAATCTTCAACCATTGTTTTAC
>JBMYXW010000146.1:0-6948 GCA_049608825.1 Chitinophagales bacterium | reverse complement strand
ACAATAGATATGAGTAGTGTTCCCAATGAGAAAGATACAACACTTGTACAGTCTAAAGAAGAAGCAGAATATTATACAGAATTAGCAGAAGAGACGTTAGAATTCTTTAAAAGCAACGAAACTTTTGATGAGTTTTATGGAGATGAATGATACAGTAGGTTATCTTTCGAGGTATAACTGCTTAAATAACAAATAATCATCACCTTGAAAATGAATACTTACCCAATACACTCCCCACCAATAATCACTTATATCTAACTCCAAGACTTTTGATGTTTGGGTTTCGTGTACCTTTATGATTTCTCCCCATTTATCATAAACTTTCACCGTTACAGGCTCTATTTCAAAAGAATCAAATTCTACTGATACACTCTTGTAACCTCTATTTTTTCTGATATTCTCTCTGTATTTAATACTATCTGACCGTTTCAATTTGCTCAGATTCACCCCAAAATCAGCATCTCGCAACAACTGCATATAATTACTTGAATGAAACTGTATTAAATAAGCTTGGTGATTTTTAATAGGAAAATCATAAATACACGTATTTTGAGGAATATCTATCGCCTCATCATAATAAATTGCAGTAAGAGGGCTACCACAGGGGGGAGCAATCAGTGAATAAATTGCCTTATCTTCCAGTCTCGAAACATCAAAATCTACATCGGTTAATGCCACTAAACCCTCAGTTTCTATTTTATCTTCCTCCATATCCACATTTCCACCATGCTCATAAAAAACAGGCTCAAAATCGAATTCATCTATCGTATAAGGTGGTAATTCTCGATAACCTAACACATCTGCCAAAACCACTTCAAAATTATCAGACTGAGCAAAACCATTGAAGCAAACGAAAACAAATAGGCTTATGAACAACAAGAATACTTTCATACAAAATAAGCAATTAAAATTGAGTTGTAATTATCCTAAAATCCTCCCACTTTTCAAATTGTAACCTATTATTCCAAAAATTTAGACATCGCTTAACTAATAATCACTACTTTTTTAAAGGACGTTTTTTTACCATTCCTCCTTTCGTACCCTTTATGCCATTCATCACAATAAATGCCTGTTCATCAATTTTATCAATTTCAGTTTTGAACCTCGCCAGTTCCAACCTCGTAATCACCGTAAAAATAATATCCGTTTCCTGCAAATTTTCACCAATTTTTGAGAACCCTCTTTTGCCTTGATAAATTGTACAACCACGCCCCATTTTTTCTGTAATTGCCAGTCGAATTTCCTCACTCTTGCCCGAAATAATCGTCACACCGATGTATTCTTCCACCCCATCTATCACAAAATCAACTGTTTTCGCCGCTGCTAAATAGGTCAAAATTGCATACAAAGCCGTTTCAATAGAAAGAATGTAGGCTCCAAAAGAAAAAATAACAATATTAAAAACCAATATCACATCTCCAATACTCAGCCCTGTTTTTTTACTCAAAAACACCGCCAATACCTCCGTTCCATCCAGCACTGCACCACCACGCATTGCTAAACCAATCCCCAGTCCCAAGAAAAATCCACCAAAAACGGCTACCAACAATTTGTCGGAAGTCACACTGGGATAATGAACAAAATGTACCACCACCGCCAAACAAGCAATGGCAACCAAACTCTTGATCGCAAACTTCTTACCAATGGTCCGAGACCCCAACAACAAAAAAGGCAAGTTAATCACTATCAAAAGTATGGATAAGGAAATCCCCGTCACTTCTTCGGTCAAAAGAGAAATCCCAGTTACTCCTCCATCAATAAAAGAATTGGGCAATAAAAAACCACCCAAGCCAAATCCTGCTGCAATAATTCCAAAACCAATTAAAAACAACTCTTGCAGAAAATGGGTAACTTCAATATTGTAAATCTTAACTTCTTTAGCAATTTGTTTTGCACTCACTTTTTCTTTCTTTCTCTGATACCTCTTTTTGATAGTTTCAATAATAACTCTTTGGAATAGTGGGTTCATAGAATAACATTTAGTGTTTATATTTGCAGCAATTAGTAATGCCATTGTAAAAATAGAACAATACCATGAAACAAAAAGGACTCTTGGACATTCCTCAACTTCAAAAAAAAGTAAAAAAAGGCAAAATTGAAACAGTAGTCGTTGCATTTACAGACCATTATGGGCGGCTCATGGGCAAACGTTTCGATGCAGACTTTTTCTTGGAAAGTGCCATAAAAGACGGCACACATAGCTGCAATTATTTGCTTACCACCGATATGGAAATGGAACCCGTTGAAGGATACCAATTTGCAAACTGGGAATTGGGCTATGGCGACTTTCATCTCGTTCCCGACTTCAATACCTTGCGAATAGCTTCTTGGCTGGACAAAACCGCTATTGTATTGTGCGATGTGAAAGACGAAAAAACACATCAATTTGTGGCAGAAGCCCCTCGCTCTATATTGCGAAAACAAGTTGAAGAAGCCAAAAATATGGGCTTCAAAGGGTTTGCCGCTTCCGAATTGGAATATTATCTTTTTGAAAACAATTACCGCCAAGCCTTCGACCAACACTACCAAGACCTCAAGCCCGTAGGTTGGTATCTTGAAGACTACCACATACTTCAAGGTACTCGCACCGAACCCTTCAATGCTGCCGCTCGCCGACACCTCAAAAATTCAGGAATTCCTGTCGAAAACTCCAAAGGAGAATGGGGCTTGGGACAGCACGAACTAAACATCAAATATGCCGAAATCCTCGACATGGCAGGCCGCCACATCGTCTATAAACAATGTCTCAAAGAATTGGCAGACAAAATGGGTATATCTGTGACTTTCATGGCAAAATACCAAAGCGATAGAGCAGGATCAAGCTGCCATATCCATTTGAGTTTGTGGCAAGGCAATAAAAATGCTTTTGCAGGTGATACCCAATTCGGTCCCGTTCAATGTTCAGATATTTTTCGTTGGTTTTTAGGAGGTTGGATTCAACATGTTCCCGATGTCATGCCTTTTTATGCTCCAACCATCAACTCCTACAAACGATATGTGGATGGCTCTTGGGCACCTACTCGCTTGGCGTGGAGTTACGACAACCGCACAGCAGGTTTTAGGGTCGTAGGAAAAGGTCAAAGCCTCCGAATAGAATGCCGAATCCCTGGCGCAGACTGCAATCCCTATTTGGCATTTGCAGCAGCTTTGGCTTCAGGTTTGGATGGTATCAAAAACCAAACCGAGCCACCCGAAATTTTTGAAGGAGACATCTATGCTGCCAAACATTTACCAAGAGTTCCTTACACCTTAGGAGAAGCGATTGAGAAAATGGAAAACAGCACCTTCGCCAAAACTGCCTTTGGAGAGAAAGTCGTTTCTCATTATCTACATCACTTCAAAAACGAATTATTGTCTTACAATCAATCTGTTACCGATTGGGAACGCAAGCGGTATTTTGAGAGAATATAGTTCTTTCGACTTTGGACGAGAGGGCAGGGAGGCGAGAAATAGAACTTTAGATGGGCGAATTTCTAAATTGTCTAATCAAATCCCTCATTTTTTCTTAGCTTTGCACGATTTTACCCAACGGTAATTTCGCTTTCAATAACGACCAATATTATTACAAGTGAACACCAGAACCAAACTCATCCTCCAGCTTTTTGATGCCAAAGTCATTGAATTCGGTGACTTTACCCTTCGTAGTGGAATCCAAACGCCTTTTTATGTCGACCTCCGAAAAGTCGCATCCTATCCACATATATTAAAGGAAATTTGTCTCCAATTGTGGGAATCCATTAGCCTTTCCCATGTTCAGTTTGACATTTTGTGTGGTGTCCCTTATGCAGCGGTTTCTTATGCTACGGTCATAGGAATGCAGCAAACTATCCCAACCATTATCATGCGAAAAGAGCGCAAAGAATACGGCTCTAAAAAACTATTGGAGGGAGTTTTTGAAAATGGGCAGAATTGTTTGGTCTTAGAAGATACCATTACAAGCGGCATCAGTTTAGTAGAAGCAGTAGGTGCATTAGAAGGAGAAGGCTTGTCTGTAAAAGATATTGCAGTCGTTATAGATCGTCAACAAGGAGGCTCTAAAACCTTAGAAAATTTGGGTTATAGAGTACATAAGTTGTTCACGATTGAAGAAATCATGGACGTTTTGATGAAAAACGGACGCATCAATTACCCTACTTTTAGGGCAACCATGCTTTTCATTGAAGAAAACCAAGTAAAAATTGAAGATGCGAATAGCAAAACACCTGAATTTTCACCCTACAATGAACGGATTGAAAAAACACATCATTCTGTCACCAAGCGATTACTCCAAATTACAACCGACAAAGAAACCAATTTAATCTGTTCGGCAGATGTCACAACCAAAGCAGAATTATTAAAGCTTGCTGACGCAGTTGGACCGCATATTTGTTGCCTCAAAACACATATTGACAGCATACATGATTTTGATAAAGATTTAATTAATCAATTACAGCAGCTCGCTCAAAAGCACCAATTCTTATTATTTGAAGACCGAAAATTTGGTGATATAGGTAGTACACTTCAAAAACAATATACTTCCAATCATTATGCGATTCACCAATGGGCAGATTTGGTCACCGTTCATGTTGTAGGTGGAGCTGCAAGTATTCAAGCATTGAAGGACACAGGGCATTTTACTGACAAAGGAATGATTATCATTGCTCAAATGAGTACAAAAGATACTTTGACAGATAAAAATTATGTGAAGCAAGCAGCCAAAATTGCAGAAGAACACAAAGATGCCGTTGTAGGAATTGTAGCCCAAAAGCGTTTGACAAATGATATGGGTATTCTTCAATTTACGCCAGGTATCAACCTAAAAACCAAAGCAGATAATGCGGGTCAGGTTTACAATAGTCCCGATATTGCTTTTGCAGAAAGAGGTACTGATTTCATGATTGTAGGAAGAGGCATTTACCAAGCAGAAGATGTTGTAGAAGCTGCAAAAGCTTATCAAGCAGCAGGTTGGGAAGCCTATAATGCTAAAATAACCGTTAAGCTCTAACAACAAAAGCCCCCTCTCCTATTATTAAGTAAATGACTAAAATTCCCGTTTCTACAAAAACTACAATTTCAACCTTCAATAAGATATTTTTATGACTCCTTATAACGAACTTTCTCCTCAATCCAAAATTTGGATATACCAAAGTAATCGCCCCTTCAATGATTCAGAAACACTTGATATTCAGAAAGAATTAGTGAATTTCACCAAACAATGGGCGGCACATGGTCAAGAACTCAAAGCTTATGGGAATGTCTATTACCAACAATTCATTGTCTTAATGGTGGACGAAACAGCTCACGGAGCAAGCGGCTGCTCAATAGATAGTTCTGTGCATTTTCTAAAAAACTTGCAAAAGAAGTATGGGGTTAATTTGTTTGACCGACTCAATATGGCTTATCGAGACACTTCAAATAATGTCATTACTGCCGACAGAAACACCTTTCAAAAACTGGTCAATATAGGAGAAATCAACGACGATACGATTGTCTTCAATAATTTAGTTCGCAACAAACAAGAATTTGAAACCAAATGGGAAATTCCGATGAAGGAGAGTTGGCATAAACGAGTATTTTAATCTTGCAATTTTTCTCCAAAAGACAAATCTCCTGCATCTCCCAATCCAGGTACAATATATCCTTTTGCCGTCAGTTCTTCGTCAATAGCTGCTGCCCATATAGTTACTTTATCCTTCGAAAAATTCTTTCTTATCTCATCAATCCCGACTGTACAAGCAATTGCAACAACTACATGAATATGCTCAGGTTCTCCATATTCAAACAATTGTTTTATCGTTAAAGCCATAGACGCCCCTGTTGCCAACATAGGATCTGACAATATCACAATTCTCCCCTCCAAATCAGGGCAAGAAACGTACTCCATTTTTATAGTAAACTTGCCACTTTTATGATGTTTTCGGTAAGCTGAAATAAAAGCATTATCTGCCTTATCAAACATATTCAACAAACCTGTATGCATGGGTAATCCTGCTCTAAGTATAGTTCCAATAACTGGCTGTCTTTTTAAGACTGTACATTCAGAAATACCCAAAGGAGTTTGTATTTCTTTTACTTTCATTGGCATTTTTTTGCTAATCTCATAAGCAAAGATTTCTCCCAAACGTTCCAGATTCCTTCTAAACCTCATTCTATCCATTTGAATAGACACATCTCGAATCTCAGAAACTATCTCTCCAACTAAAGAATTTTGGTTGCTTAAATTATAGACCATTTTATGTAGCTTAAGGTAAGGTGATAATATACCCTAAAAATGCAATTAATTTTTGAGATAATTACAAAACATACTAACTTCTATAAAAATTATTAGATTCCAACTTTCTCTCTTTATAATTCAAAATAACAATACTTCATGGATAATTTTAAATATAAAATCGGAAAGGATTTGAGAGAAATTCCAGAAAATTTGGAAGAATTCAAAAAAGGAATTTCTATTATCGAAAAAGAAGTTGAAGCTATTCAAGATAGAAAAGTAAAAGCTCAAAAATTATCAAAATTAGGAGTCTTGTATAGAATAATTGGAGAATTGAATACTTCTCAAAATAAATTGTTAGAAGCTTCAAAGTTAAAAAATTCAATTAATCTTGCGATTTATTCACTCAGAAATGAATGAGGAATAACCCCTTACATTTCAAGAATAGAATGGTCAACAAAAAAAGCCGTCACAATTTCTTGTAACGGCTTTGGTAATAATAATGGCGACGACCTACTCTCCCACACATCTTGTGCAGTACCATCGGCGCTAAGAGGCTTAACTTCTCTGTTCGGAATGGGAAGAGGTGGAACCCTCTCGCTATAACCACCTAAAATTCTTTTGCTTTTCTCTTACTCTAATTCGTTTCTTAGTCTTGTTTTCTATTACTACTAATTACTCTTTCTTAAAAGAAGGAATAAAATTGTGTAATAAAAAAAAAGAAACGATTCTTTGACAAAATGGAAAGATATATCATT
>JBMYXW010000145.1:0-6954 GCA_049608825.1 Chitinophagales bacterium | reverse complement strand
ACGAATTATTGCTGCAATTGACCGAAAATCAACCACAGATATTTAGTTCAGATTATGAGCGTTCAGTGGTTGTCATAGATCAATTTGATTTGCCCGAAAGCTTGGAGAAAAACTTGCGGATGTGGGGTTATGTGAGTACACAGGTCAATAGCAACAAACAAAAAGAAGCCGATTTAGACGAAACCGATATTCAGCAAGGTGTATTGACATTGAGTCAATTGATAGCGCATTTTTCGGAAACGGAAGTGCCTGAAATACTGCAAGAAGTGTATGCCGACTTCAATCCAGAAGCCAAGAAGATACCCGTTTTTGTGAAGGTCGAACACATTGACTATTTACAGGCTATGGTCTTGGAAATTGGCGAATTGCAGACTGCACGAAATGAACGGCAATATTTTCAACTCACCTGTGCTTCGCAAGAATACGGCAAGATAAATGTCTATTTGTGGGAGGAATTTACCTACTTACGTTTACTCGTTTGGGAATATGCTCGGATTCATTTTACACATTTGGACATTGAAGAAAGCAGTTTTCAGACGACCGAACCGATTTACAAAATCAGTCGAGAAAGCTTGGTCACGCTTGACCCCGATTTTTTGATAGATGCCACTTCAATGGCGAATTGCAGCCTGCGAGAAGGGGTGAATGCGCTGATGATGGTTTTAGCAAAATTTGCAGGATTGCCGACCAATTATTATTTCATGCGGGGAAGTATTGTAAACAATTATTTGGATGAGGTGATGGCGGGAAAACCTGCGCCCCGTTTGATGGATTTGTTTTCGGAATACATCCAAAAGAAGCCTACTTATTCGCTAATTTTCACCAACGACGACTACAAAAAACTGCGCCTCGAAACTGAATACCATTTTTCGACTCTTCAACAACCTGTCGTTCAGCAATTGCGAAAAGCACAATTGTCTTTTGAGCCTACTTTTTTGTCCGAAAAATTTGGGATTCGTGGGCGACTCGATTTATTAGTAGGATATCCCGACCAACCGAATCGAAAAGATGTAGTCGAACTCAAAACGAGCAAAGATCCGCTTCAACGTGGGCGAAATGTAAACTACAAGGATTCGCTGCAAGCGGTGGCCTACAATTTGCTGCTCGATACGATTGATCCCAAGCACACAGGTGTGAGTTTTATCTTGTATTCGAGTTCGCTCAAAGACAAAAATCCACTCCGCAATGTTCCCAACGATATTCCTTCCAAACGCCGCCTATTGAAGCTCCGAAATACGATGGTGACTTATGAGCATCAATTGAGCTACAATCCCAAACAGGTGATTCAACTGCTTCGCATAGAAAGTTTTATGCAGCAATCACTGTGGGGAAGTGAAAAGGATAAAATCCGCAATTTTCGGCAAACGCTGGACAGTTCACAAATTTTGGAATTGACCTATTTTTATGAGTTTGTGGGTTTCATTGCAAGGGAACATCGAAGTTCTAAAATCGGTAAACGGCAGGGAAAAGGAAACGATGGTTTTGCAGCTTTGTGGAACAAACCTTTGAAGATGAAGGAGCGAGAATATGGCGTTTTGGCTTTTCTTCAATATACGCACATTGAAGAAACGAATGCAGGGATTTTGGAGGTGCATTTCAATAAGACCGAAAATACATTGGAGGTTTCTCGCTTTCGGGTGGGAGATTTTGTGCTGTTGTATCCGCAAGAACAAGATGGTTCTCTAATGCCGACTCGCCATCAAATCATCAAGGCAACCATCAAAAAAACGAGCAAAAACAGCTTGGCATTCAGCCCTGTGAACGTGCATGTGAAGGGCGACCACTTTGAAGCGCATGATTTTTGGGCAGTCGAAACGGAGTCGACCAATATGAGTTATGATGCGATGTATCAATTGCTGCATCAATTTTTGGGTTTTATGCCCTTCAAAAAAGAACTGCTTTTGGGGACTCGTCAGCCGAGATTTGGAGAACTGCCCAATATCACCTTTCCCAGCTTAAAGGAAAGTCAAAACCAGTTGGTTCAGAAGGCTTTGGCTGCAAAGGATTATTTTCTATTGCAAGGCCCTCCAGGCACAGGAAAGACAAGGGTGATGCTCAAAAATTTGGTGGAACAACTTCTCAAAGACCCCAAAGAGAAAGTTTTGTTATTGGCGTTTACCAATCGTGCGGTGGATGAAATGTGTGGGGCTATCAAGGAAATTCCCAACACACCTAAATTTTTCCGATTGGGTTTTGCCCATTCTACGGAGCATCCCGATGTGGTCTTATCAAAATTTGCGAAGGCGAATAGTTTGAAGGTCTTGAAGGAATCTATTGAAGAATGTAGGGTGTTTATTACCACTGTTTTGACCTATCAGCGAAGCAGCGAATTGCGGCATTTTTTGGAGGTCAAAAAAGGTACAAATTCGGCTGTTCAAGGCGACAAGTTCAAAATTACGGCAATTGTAGATGAGGCTTCGCAGCTTTTGGAGCCGCAAATTGTGGGCATTTTGGGAAGTACGGACAAGTTTATTTTGATTGGAGATGAAAAGCAGTTGCCTGCTATTGTACTGCAAAATGAGGACACAGCGGTGACGGACAAGGAAGTTTTGCATGAGATTGAATTGAAGAGTTTGTCCAATTCTTTGTTTGAGCGACTGTTGAAGCAATGTAGGAAAAAAGGTTGGACGGATGCCTATGGAATGTTGGATTATCAGGGGCGAATGCACGAACAGATTGCAGCTTTTCCAAATCAATACTTTTACAATAGTAAGCTCAAAAACTTTCTGCCTGAGCAAGAAATACCTATTCCCGATTATTTGCAAGACATTGAAGGTGCGCCCAAATTTTTGAAGGTTTTGCAGCAGTTTAGAAGCATTTTTATCAAAACGAATACGGAGCCTGAGCGCAATCGAAATGTGCAAGAGGCGAAAACGGTGAAGTGGTTGTTGAATCAACTCGTGCCTTTGTTTGCTGCGGAAGATTTGAAGGATGCAATTGGGGTGATTACGCCTTATCGCTCACAGATTGCAGAGATAAGACGGCAGTTGGATGATGAAGATTATCAAGAGATTACGGTCGATACGGTGGAGCGTTATCAAGGTGGTCAGAAGCGGATTATTATTGTTTCTTTTGCGGTGAACGATTTTTCACAACTTCGCTATTTGCCTGTGTTGAATGAGGACAAAACGGTGGACAAACGATTGAATGTGACTTTGACGAGGGCGCAAGACCATTTGATTTTGATTGGGAATACGGATGTGTTGGAGCATAGTCCGATTTATCGGCAGTTGGTGGAGCATTATAGTGGGCGGAATTTGGTTTTTGCAGTGCCGAAGTCTGTTTAGCACCTCTGTTGTCCCCAAAGGGGGGAGTTTTTGTTTAGTATTTTTTCTGCTAAGTAATCTTGATTTTTAGGTCAAAACTCTATACAATTTAAATTCAAGGTTATCATCTCAGTCTGCAAAACTGCCTCATCTTCATTTCGCCCACCAATTATCAATAGTTTTACTTCAGATGAATCATCCGAATTCACCAAAGTTGTGCTGTGTCCATAACGAGGAAAAGCCAAAATACAATCCAAAGCCTTTAGGTCTATGTTGTTCCCCTCTCGTTTGAAAAGCATAAGTTTGTCTTCAGTAGTAGTGAGGTTTCTTCCTCCTACTATGAGTAACCATCCGTTTTCTAACATAGTTGTACTATGGTAAGCAAGTGGAGTGGGGAGGGTAGTGGTTTTTATGTTATTTTCTTCAATATTGTAAATCAATATTTCATCACTAAACTTCCCTCCATCATAACCTCCAATAATCGCTACTTCTTTTTCCTTGATTTTGTGTACTGTATGTCCAAAAAGAGGCGTGAAGTCTTCTTCTGTATTCTTTACTATTACGCTATTAGAGTTGACATCATATATTTCTATGACATTTGTAGCCTGTTGGGTTTCTAAGTCAATTCCTCCTATTATCAATACTTGCTCGTTGTCATTAAAAAGGGTAGCTGTGTGAAAAGCACGATTGACTTCTAAAGTAGTAGAAATACTGGAGCTTGAATCGACAGGATTGTACAATTCAATACGACTGTCATCGGCATTTCCTCCCATCAATAAAACTCGCTGTTGGATAGGAAGCCAAGTAGCTGTATGTCCTGCTCGGTGAATACTTGTTTTGTCGATTGTCCATTCGTTGTTGTTGTCATTGTAGATGCTGATTCTATTGGATATTTTTGTGGTATCTCCAAAATCGACTATATTGAAATCAAAAGGCATATCCAAATCTGTCAAATTTAAATTGTCTCTAATGCCTCCTATAGCGAGTACTGTTTTTGGAGTCAAATTAGTAGTTGTAGCTATTGCATTGAAGGCAAATTGATGTATGAAGGAAGGTTCTTTCGGTACGATTATTCCTATATCGTCCAAAAGCCCTCCTTCTTCATTGAAGAATTGCCCAAAGTCTTGCTTTGTAGTTCCGCCTGACACCAAGATTTCACGCCTTTCCTGTGCGGAATTTAAGAAGGTGGTTTGGTGAAAAATTCTTGGAGTAAACAACTTTGCTCGTGTAGATTCATTTGCATCGATTTGACAAAACGTGGCATCTATACATGGTTCGAGAGAAGGAAGATTCCAGATGTCTTCGCAAGAAGACAGGAGAAATAGGAAGCAAATAAGATAGAATGATAGGTATTTTTGGATTTTCATTTATTGTGTAGTTGAAAAATGAAGAAATCACCCTTGCCTTTGAAAATAGGAATTTGTTCGGCTTTTTGACTATGCGCCAATTCTCGCACTCGATGATTGACGTATCGAAGTAATTCTTGTGCATCTATCAAACCATCTGCTGCAATTTCCTGCAAAAGTTGAGGTGTTGTAATAAATCTTTTTCCATTTCGAGAAAGGGTAGAAAGGACTTCGTTATAATCTGAAATAAGGTTTATTTTGATTTGATTGTCAAATACTTCCAAAATGGCGGTGGTCAAAGCACCATGTTTCCAATCAGGATGTTCAAATGCTTCTTCAGCAGAAGCAGTTAGTATAACACTTTGTTTTTTGTTTTTCTTCAATCGCTGTTTGACCTTCATCTTCATCATTTTTTGTGCGCTACTTGATTTAGATTTGACACCACTATCTACCAATATTCCGCTGTGACAGGCATCAAAAATAATGAGTGAATTGCAGGGCATTTTTTCGATTTCGTTGATGATATAATTACCCGAAATACCTGTATTGGCTTTGTTGTCGTGGTCAAAATTATGAGGCATAAACCGAATTTCCTCCCGAGAGAGATTTCCATAATAAGTTTTATCACCATGCCCTGAAAAGAATGCCATGATAACATCATTTTTATGTACTGATTTTTTCAAATCTTCAATGATGGTGATAATTTTTTCTCTGGTTGCAAGAGAGTCGGTCAAGTGGTATTTTTTTATATTTCGATAGAGTTCTTTTTGGGTCACAAAAAGAGAGTCAATGGCTTTTGCATCTTCTGCAGGATAATCTAATGTGTCAATATTCCCCATCATATAATTGCCCACTCCAATCGTTATTAAATGCAATTGAGGTAAAAGTTCGGTAGATATTCCTTTACAAAAAACATAGAAAGTATTTTTTGTTGTTGTTTTGCCTTTGTTGGTAACGACCACTTCAATTTTGTTTATTCCCAATTGAAGAAAAAAATCTAAGATCTCTAACTGGTCGATGACAGCATCTTCATAATAATAAAATGGTTGGGAGGCTTTGTAATTATTGCCTCTTTTTTGCAATAACTCATTAGCTTGCTCTCTTTTTTCTTCCGCATTTTTGGGAAGAAAAAGGCGATTCCAATCCTTCCATTTTCCATCATTTATTCTTGTTTGCACTCTGTCAATAGGGTATTGGGAATTGACCTCAAGTATCAATGAGTATTTTCTGGAATGAACGGTATCAATTGTATTGACCCACTCTACTTCAGGTGGAGTTGGATCATAAGGAATGAGTTCTATATCTACCTCCCAACCCTGAGAGTAAAGAGACAAACTCGAAACGGATAGGGTAAGAAAAACACATAATTTGAATAGGTTTGTTTTCATTATTCTGTATTTGAGTTTAGTCGTAAAATTCTATGATTATAATTAGGGGGTTAATTTTTTGAATATTTTTTCATTGCCTTCTTTTTGTTCTTCAAAACCGAAAAAATATTTGCAAGATTTACGCCTACTGCTAAACCTGTAAAACCAAGAAAAACGTTGTGTTGTTGCTTGGATTTTTTGTAAAAAGTATGCCCTTCCGCAGTATCTCCTCTGTTATAGTATTGCTTTGCTGTTTGATAATTTTTTATAGAAGTTACTTTGCTTAATGTACCCATAGCCACTATTCCACCAATAAGAATAGGAAGAAGTCTGCTTTTTTTCTCTTTGTACTTTTCTTTTTGGAAACCTTCAGTCGAAAATGAAGGAACTTCATCTATAGAAGAAAATGTAGTTGGGTAAATTGCCTCAGATGGATTGGCATCATAAGGAATGAGTTCGAGTATATCTACCTCCCAACCTTGAGAGTATAGAGATGAACTCGAAACGGATAGGGTAAGAAAAATACATAATTTGAGTAGATTTGTTTTCATGGGATTATCTTTTGCATCGTTTGATTATTGGATATTTTTTGCGGTACTTTTTCATTTCCTTATTACCTTTTTTCAAAATCGAAAAAGTATTTGCCAGATTTATACCTATTGCCAAACCTGTAAGACTGAGAAAAATTTTGTGCTCTTGGTTGGCTTTGTTGTAATGAGTAAGCCCTCTTATATCATTTCCTTTGTTGTAAGCCTTTTTTGCTGTGTGGTAATTTTTTATTGAATTTAGTTTGAATAATGTACCTATCGTCAAGAGACCTCCAATAATTTTAGGAACTTTTCCTTTTTTCTCTTTATATTTTTTCTTCTATATGTTTTTTTTCACACTTCTACTTTCACGTTTATATGTAAATGAATTTTGTATGATGATGATCAATAATTGATCAAATCAATAAAATATATTGTATTGTATTAT
>JBMYXW010000144.1:0-6957 GCA_049608825.1 Chitinophagales bacterium | reverse complement strand
AGGATTATGGTGGAGATACTTTTATGTTTCAAGGTCATGCTTCCCCAGGGTTGTATGCAAGGGCGGTGATGGAAGGCAGAATGGATGTTCAAACGATTGCAGATTTCCGACAAGAAACGATTGGTGGTGTGTCTTCTTATCCGCATCCCCGCCGAATGCCCGATTTTTGGACGAGCCCTACCGTGAGTATGGGATTGGGACCATTGATTGCGATTTACCAAGCTCGTTTCCAAAAATACTTGGAACACAGAGGGTTGAAACCCAACAATGGAGGTAAAATATGGCACATCATTGGCGATGGTGAAATTGACGAACCCGAAATTTTGGGCTCTATCAATGTGGCTTCTCGTCAAAACTTGGACAACCTTATATTTGTCGTCAACTGCAATCTGCAACGCCTTGATGGACCTGTACGTGGAAATGGCAAAATCATTGAAGAACTGGAACGCTCCTTTTTGGGAAGCGGTTGGAATACCTTGAAGGTGATTTGGGGAAGCGAATGGGATGCTTTGTTTGCCAAAGACGAAGAAGGCATTTTATTGAAGCGATTGACCGAAATGGTGGATGGCAATTTCCAAGAATTGAATACCCTTCAAGATGGTGCATTGATTCGCAAGAAATTGGTGAATGGCGACAAAAAACTGGAAGCGTTCTTGGCGGATTACAGTGATGAAGAATTGAAGGGTTTGAAGCGAGGTGGACACGATAGAGAGAAATTGTACACTGCATTTAAAAACGCAAGCGATTCTGATAAGCCTACTGTTATTTTAGTCAAAACCGTCAAAGGTTTTGGTATGGGCAAGTCGGCGGAAGGATTGAATACGGCGCATCAGGTGAAAAACTTGCAGCAAGACGACCGTATTTTTACTAAAAACCGCTACAATATTCCGATTAGCGATGAAGAAGCTTTAGCTGCAAAGTTTTACTTTCCTGGTGAGGAGAGTGAGGTGATGAAATATATGCACAAAAAGCGAAAAGCTTTAGGTGGTTATATGCCGACTCGTTCTGAGAAGTATACACCTATTGAAGCTCCTAAGAACGAAGTGCTTCAACCGCTATTTGACGGAAGCGAGGCCTCTGGCGGAAAAGATTTTTCTACAACAGCCGCAGTAGTACGTTTATTGACACAGCTTCTCCGCAAATCTTCCCTCAAAAAATATGTTGTGCCTATCGTTCCCGATGAAGCACAAACATTTGGGATGGAATCCATCTTCAATTCTGCCAAAATCTTCAACGCCAAAGGTCAATTGTATGAGCCGATGGAGATTGGGATTTCGGTGATTAAATACAAGGAAAGCAAAAAAGGTCAAGTATTGCAGGAGGGCATCAATGAAGCAGGCGCAACGGCTTCTTTTATTGCAGCAGGAACGGCTTATTCTACGCATGGCATCCCAACGATTCCGTTCTATATTTATTACTCTATGTTTGGTTTCCAAAGAGTACAAGATTTGATTTGGGCGGGCGCAGATATGCTCACCAAAGGATTTTTACTGGGAGGAACGGCTGGTAGAACGACTCTGAATGGAGAAGGGTTGCAGCATCAAGATGGTCATTCACATTTGATGGCATTGACCGTTCCTTCCATCATGTCCTACGACCCTGCTTTTGCTTATGAATTGGCAATTATTGTGCAAGAAGGGATTCGCAGAATGTATGTCGAGAACGAAAAAATGTTTTACTACATTACGGTTTACAATGAAAACTACCACATGCCTTCAATGCCAGAAGGTGTCGAGGAAGGTATTTTGAAGGGAATTTACAAATACAAAACTTCTGAAACGAAAGTCAGAAAAGGTAAAAAAGTACAATTGTTGGGTTCGGGTTCGGGCATTGTTCAGACCCTTCAAGCAGCAGAAATATTGGAAGAAATGGGCATTGCAACCGATATCTGGAGTGTGACGAGTTGGAATGAAGTGTATCGAGACGCAATGGCTTGCGACCGATGGAATCTCTTACACCCTGATGCAAAAGAGGAAAAAACACCTTATATCCAAGAGGTTTTGGAAGGCGAAGAGGGTGTTTTTGTGAGCAACAGCGATTGGATGAAATTGACTTCTGGAGCTTTGTATCCGTGGATGCCTGAAGGCTTTGTGGCATTGGGTACAGATGGTTTTGGATTGAGCGATAGCCGTGAAAACTTGCGTGATTACTTTGAAGTGAGTGGCAAATACATTGCTTACACTGCTTTACGCTCTTTGCAGAAAAAACGCAAGGTGACGAAAAAGGATTTGAAGGCTTTTATGGAGAAACATGGGATTGAGAGCGATAAATTAGACCCGATGAGTGTTTAGTTGCATTGCTATATGGTTGTATTGCTATATTGTTAACATGAATTAAAAGAGCAATGCAACAGTTCAGCAATAAAACAATTTAACAATAGGACAATTCAACAATAAAATAATAAAAAAAATGAGTTACGAATATAAACTTCCTTCTCTCGGCGATGGTGTTACGGGTCAGGTAACGGAGATATTGGTGAAAGTTGGAGACCAAATTGAAGAAGAAGACACGCTGATGATTGTCAGCACAGATAAGGTGGATGCCGAAATGCCGAGTGACGTAGCAGGAACAGTAGAGGAAATTTTGGTGAATGTGGGCGATGAGGTGAAAGAGGGCGATTTGTTGGTTAAAATCAATGCGGGTGGCGAAAGCAGTGACGATACGGACAAGGCGCAGGAAACTTCTAAACAAGAAGAAAAGCCAGAAGAATCGACTCCTTCAAAAGAAGAAACAAAAGCAGACTCTACTCAAAAAGAAACTCCTAAAGAGGAAGAAAAAACTGTCAATCAACCACAGCAAGTGGGTGGTGATGCCAATTACCGCATGTCTCCTTTGGCTCGAAAAATAGCCAGAGAATTGGGCATTGATTCGGCAACGTTGAAGCCTTCAGATGGCAATCGCATCAAGGCAGAGGATGTGCTGCAAGCTGCAAAATCGAAGCAAGACGAATTGGAAAAAGCCGCAAAAAAATCTGCAAGTACTGGTGGCGGTGGTGTAGCGTTTCAACCTTTGCCCAACTTTGAGAAGTTTGGTAAGGTAGAACGCAAAGCCATGTCTCGTATCAACGAGGTAACAGCGGTAAATATGCACTATAGTTTTTCGGTGATTCCACATGCTTGGATTTCCGAAAAGGCAGATATTACCGACATTGAAGCGATGCGTCAACAATACAAAGGCAGCATCAAAGCAAAAGGGGGGAGTCTCACGATTACCGCTATTTTGGTGAAAGCCATTGCAGTCGTTCTCCGCAAAATGCCACAGTTCAATGCGAGCATTGACATGGAATCCAAAGAGTTGGTTTTCAAAGATTACATCAATATTGGTGTGGCGGTTGATACACCGAGAGGTTTGTTGGTGCCAGTGATTCGAGACGTAGACCGCAAAGGCTTGACCGAAATTTCGATTGAACTATCCGAATTATCGAAGCGTACTCGTGAGGGTAAAAACAAAATTACCGACATGGAACGTGGCAGTGGCAACTTCTCGATTTCCAATATTGGTGGTATTGGTGGCACGGATTTGAAGCCGATTGTCAATTCTCCTGAGGTGGCGATTTTGGGTGTTACGGCTTCTAAGATGGAACCTGTCTGGAATGGAAGTGAATTTATACCAAGATTGATGATGCCAATGCACATTGGTTTTGACCATCGGGTTATTAATGGGGCAGATGCGATTCGCTTCTTGGTGGAATTGAAGAATATTATGGAAGACCCATTTTTGGGATGGTTTTAAAACAAAAAAAATGGTCAAAATAGCCGACATAGAATTGGGTGATTTTCCGCTTTTACTTGCTCCAATGGAGGACGTAAGCGACCCACCTTTTAGAGCCATCTGCAAGAAGTTGGGGGCGGATTTGATGTACACCGAATTTATCAGTTCGGAGGGCTTGATACGGGATGCAGCCAAAAGTGTGGAGAAGTTGGACATTTACGACGAAGAACGACCGATTGGTATTCAGATATTTGGGTCAAATTTGGACTCCATGCGCCGAACTGCAGAGATTGTCGAAGAAGCGAAGCCTGAACTGTTGGACATCAACTATGGTTGTCCTGTCAAGAAGGTAACCTGCAAATTGGCAGGTGCGGGAATTTTGCAGGACATCGACAGGATGGTGAAACTGACCGATTATATTGTGAAGTCAACCAAACTTCCTGTGACGGTTAAAACTCGTTTGGGCTGGGACGATGATACAAAATATATTGTGGAGGTAGCCGAAAGATTGCAGGATGTGGGTATCAAGGCGATTGCGATTCATGGACGTACTCGGAAGCAAATGTACAAGGGCGAAGCGGACTGGACTTTGATTGGTGAAATCGTCAATAATCCACGCATTCACATTCCTGTTTTTGGAAATGGTGATGTGGATTCTGGACCAAAGGCAAAGGAAATGTTTGACCGTTATGGGGTCGATGGCATCATGATTGGTCGAGCTGCAATCGGTTATCCGTGGATTTTTAGAGAGGTCAGACACTTTTTGGAGACGGGTGAAGAACGTGCTCCTGCTACAGCTTTGGAGCGTGTGGCTGTGGCAAAAGAACACCTGACCAAATCATTGGAGTGGAAAGGGCCGCACAGGGGAGTTGTTGAAACCCGTCGTCATTACACCAACTATTTTCGAGGTTTTCCGAATATCAAACCTTTGAGATTGAAGTTGGTAACGAGCTATGAAACTGCCGAATTATTTGATACTTTGGATGAAATTGCAGAGAAATACAAGGATTTTGAAGTGGTTGGGAAACGGGAGTTGGTGGGGGCGACTTTGGCGGGGAAGAAGTGAGAGAAATTCAAGCTCAAGGTTCAAATACAAATTCAAAACTTCACTTGATATTGGGGGAAAATACTTATATTGTTCATCAAAAAACAATCATGGTAAAACGACCTTTTGAACAGTGGCTTTTTGAAGAAGTAGAAATTGAATTTGGGCTTGACCGAGTCAAAAAAATGCCTCAATTGGAGGAATGGTTAGATACAAAAAATTTGCAGCAAGAGCGAGAAATTCCTCCTTATATTAGCAGATTACGAAAGCTATTATTAGAGAATGTGGATACATGGAATGAAGACGAATTGAAAATGCACTTCATCGCCCCCTTTTTATTAGAAATTGATTTCTACAATCAACCTCACTACCGTGTTTTTACACAACGTTTTATGAGACTTCAAACAAAAACGGTAGAAGCTGCTGGTAGAGTAGAATGGATGGTGGCAACAGGCAAACAAACGCCTCGAAACCCTTTTTTCTTCTTGCAGGAATACAAACCTGAAAAAGGCCCTCACAACGACCCTCTTGGACAACTTTTAATCGCAATGGTGGATGCCCAAATATTGAATGACGCTCCAAAGAAGCCTATTTATGGCTGCTACAACCTTGGACGATTTTGGTTTTTTGTACTGCTTCAAGAAAAAATATACAGTGTAAGCAGGGCTTATGATGCTACTCGAAAGAATGATATGAGGGATATGATTGTTATTTTCAAAAGGGTCAAAAATCATATTCACCGAGAATTGGGTTTGCCAATTGAAGTAAAGTGTTCTAAAAGTCAAGAACAATAAAGCCCGATTCCGAAAGTGTAGGAATGGATGGAGGCGGAGGAAAAGGGAGACTCCTAACACCTTATTTCTGACTCCTTACTTACTTATTAGAAGTTGTTGACTTTGGAAGAGGTGGTAATAGGGCGTTTTTATAGGGATATAAAAAAACAAACCTCCAACTACAGAAATAGTTGAAGGTTGTTTGGCTTTTAATCATGACTTTAAAAATTCATGCTCTACTTTAGGTGGATTCAATACACTAAAAAAACGTTAAAAACCAATGGGTTATAGGCGCTTTCCTGATTCCCAATAGTTATAGCTACTATAATTACATTCCCAATACTCTTTTCATCTTTCAGTAACTACAGATTGAATTTTTCCTTCTAAAACTTATTTTTATCGTTCAAAGTCAAATTTAGAGCGAAAGTTCGGCTGCAACAAATACAATGTTCCCATAGTCATAAAAAGCAATGATAATATGATCAAACCCCATTCGGAGAGGGTGGGAATGATATCCAGCGGGGTTTGCATAAAAGAAACATCATCTACAAAAATATCTCCCCTATCTCCAGCACAATTCCCCCCCGAACAGTTTTGAGCTCGTAAGACAATATCTGCATTCGTACTACCAAAAAAATTGGGAGGAATGGTCACAGTATATGCATTCAAAGTATTTGGTGTTGTCGTAGTATTGTCATAAGTAAATGTTCCTTCGGTAGCTACTGCTCCAATTGTTCCTGTATTCGATGTAAAACTTAACACAACTGTACCATTTACAGTAACACTGAAATAAAGTGCCGATTTTGATGCTGAAGTAACTGGTAAGATTGTAAATGAAAATGTAGATTCTAAGGCTGGATCAATGGTGATACTTTGAGTTAGTAAACTATTCGAAGCATTAGTATTTTCGCTATGCTCTGCCCTTGCGTTCACATTATCGTGAACCCACCCATTAGCAGGCCCTGTTAAAGTCCAACTTGATATATCTGTATCAAAAGTTCCGTTCGTAATCAGCTCTTGTGCTGAAAGAGAAAAGGAATAAAAAAAGCAATTGATTACTAATAATAAATAAATGGGTAAAAGTTGTTTTTTCATTGATTCAATGATTTTGCACAGTGGATAAATAGATAGCAGATTTGGATGTTGATGATAGATGTGCAGTTTTGAGAAAAGTGTTACCGTGTTTTTCAAAAAAAGTATCTTTGTGGTAACATTTTTTCTTAAAACAGCATTTATGAGTAGGAGCAAACAGTTATCAAAACAGCAGATAGCCAAAAACAATTGGGTTATGGAAGGATTTCGGAATAATCGGCAAGAGGTCATAAAATCTTGTTACCAAGAAATTTATCCGATGGTTACTCAATTGGTAACCAAGAATGGAGGGAATCGAACCGATGCCCGTTCTATCCTACACGATGCTTTAATGGT
>JBMYXW010000143.1:0-6959 GCA_049608825.1 Chitinophagales bacterium | reverse complement strand
GACAATGTAATAGTAAAATAGCAATTTCTCCTTTATTACATTTTATATGATGACTTTGTTGTGCTATTGACTATTACCCTATTAATTATAGAATTTCTTTAAACTTACTTCAAACATGCAGGCAAAAGGATTAGTGAAATTTTTTGGAATCGCTCTAGTACTTGTATGCCTAATTCAGTTATCGTTTACCTTCATAGCCAAAAAGGTAGAAGGAGATGCGAAGGACTTTGCCTTAGCTGAAATGGGAACTACAGAAGTTCCTACCGAAACGGCTCCCTTGGAGCAATATCGGATTATCAGAAGGCAGTATCTTGATTCTATGTCCACAGAACAGGTGTATCCAATTTGGAATTTCACCTACAAGGATGTAAAGGAACGTGAACTGAATTTAGGTCTGGATTTACAGGGTGGTATGAGTGTGGTACTTCAGGTATCCCTCGAAGAGTTGGTTAGAGCAATGGCAAACAACAGCACAAATGCTACGTTTACACAAGCTATTGCAGAAGCTAAAGAAAAGATGAAAAGTGATAACAGAGGTTTTGTTACACTTTTCGGTGAGTCATTCGAGGCCATTGATGGCGATGCTCGATTGGCATCCATCTTTTCTACGGTAGAAAACCAGGGTATTATTGCCCCTAACGATTCCAATGAGGCAGTATTGGCAGCTATTCAAACAGAAGCCGATGATGCAGTAAATCGTACGTTTGAAATCTTACGTGCTCGTATTGACAAATTTGGGGTGACACAGCCAAACATTAATTTGTTGGCGGCTACCAACCGAATTGTCGTAGAGTTGCCTGGTGTGGATGATCCTGAAAGAGTTAGAAAACTGTTGCAGACTACTGCACAGTTGGAATTTTGGGAGACTTTCGCTCTAGACCAAGATTTGGCAAACCGATTTGCAGAAGCCGACAGAATCGTTAAGGACAGATTGGATTTGGATAGTGGTAATTCTACTACTCAAACCAAAGTAGATACTGAAAGTGACGATGAAGATGCGGATACTGCTGTTGCGGATGCAGTTGAAGAAGCTGTAGAAGATACGATTGAAAGTGAAAATTCTCTTTTGGCAAATGCAGATAAAGATACCACAAATACTTCTTTGTTAACAGATCCAGAAGGTGATCCAAGTACCCAAAATCCTTTTTTGAGTTTGATTCAATTTGGCAGAACAGGTTCTGCTATCTTGGGATATGTGGAAGGTAAAGATACCGCTAAGCTTTTTGAATACCTCAAAATTCCAGAAGTACGTACAGCTTTTCCTGAGAACTTCAAATTGTTGGTAGGCGCAAAAGCTGCTGGTATTGAAGACAATCCTGATTTGTTTGAATTTTATGGTATCAAAAGCCGATATGGTAACAACTTCAAAGCTCCAATGGAGGGCGATGTAATTACCGATGCTCGACAAGACAATGACTACAATCAGCAGATTGTGGTAAGTATGGATATGAATCCAGAAGGTGCAAAAAAATGGAAACAGTTGACACGAGAAAACCTCCAAAAGAGTGTAGCAATCGTGTTGGACAACCAAGTATATTCTGCTCCTGTGGTTCAAGCCGAAATTGGCGGTGGTCGCTCACAGATTACTGGAAACTTTGACGTAACAGAGGCGCAAGACCTTGCAAACGTGTTGAAAGCGGGTAAACTTCCTGCAAAAGCACGAATCGTTGAGGAAGCAATCGTTGGACCTTCATTGGGTCAGCGTTCTATTAATGCAAGTTTGACTTCCTTAATTGTTGGTATGGTGTTGGTATTGATTTTTATGATTTTCTACTACGGAAGTAGTGGGGTCGTAGCTAACCTAGCATTGATTGCCAACTTGTTCTTTGTGATTGGTATTTTGGCTTCATTGGGCGCAACACTTACTTTGCCAGGTATGGCAGGT
The DNA here is from genome assembly GCA_049608825.1 of Chitinophagales bacterium. Lineage (GTDB taxonomy): Bacteria > Bacteroidota > Bacteroidia > Chitinophagales > UBA2359 > JAUHXA01. The sequence goes on along the minus strand of JBMYXW010000143.1, from coordinate 5,074 downwards.
ATTGTATTGACGATTGGTATGGCTGTGGATGCAAACGTAATTATCTTTGAGCGTATTCGTGAGGAGTTGGCGAGAGGCAGCGGACTACGAAAAGCAATTCACGATGGTTATACTAAATCCTACTCTGCGATTATTGATGCGAACTTAACAACCTTGATTACTGCTGCAATTCTTTACTACTTCGGTTTAGGTCCAGTATTGGGTTTTGCAACGGTATTGATTATTGGTATTTTCTCTTCTTTGTTTACTGCAATTTTATTGACTCGCTTAATCATCGACTGGTGGTTGGCTAAAGGCAAAGAAGTACACTACTCTACTAAGATGACGCAGGGAATGTTCAAGAATTTGGATATTGACTTTGTGAATCGTCGTAAAATTACTTACATCTTATCAGGTGTGTTGATTGTCATTGGTTTGATTTCTTTTGCCACCAAAGGTTTTGAACTGGGTGTGGATTTTAAAGGAGGCTGGACGTATGTAGTCGATTTGAAGCAGGATATGAGTAATGATGAGGTGAGAAATGCTTTGGATTCTCCTTTAGAAGGAGAAAGTATTTTGGTAAGAGATTACGATACCAATACCCAAAAGAAAATTACTACGAGTTATTTGATTGGTAGTGATGATGAACAAGCAGGTGGAATGGTTGAGGCAAAACTTTTTGAAGGTTTAAAATCTGCTACGGGAGCAACATCTCTCGAAGATTTCCAATCCAACTATATACAGAGTTCTCAAAAAGTAGGTCCGACTATTGCAGATGATATTACCAGAGGTGCTTATTATGCAACGATTTTTGCATTGTTGGGTATTTTCCTCTATATCGTAGTTCGTTTCCGCAGATGGCAATTTGGTTTGGCAGCGGTATTGACAATTATTCACGATACCTTGATATTGCTGACTTTGTTCTCTATTTTCCCAGGTATTTTACCTTTCTCTATGGAGATTGACCAAAACTTTATTGCAGCCTTGTTGACAGTAATTGGTTACTCATTCAACGATACAGTGGTTGTATTTGACCGTATTAGGGAATACTTGCAGTTGAGACCAAAGGATGATGAAAAAATGGTAATTAACGATGCGATTAATAGTACCTTGAGTAGAACAATTATTACTTCGCTTACGACCTTGTTAGTTGTCTTAATATTGTTTATCTTTGGTGGAGAAGTGATACAAGGTTTTGCATTTGCATTGCTTGTTGGTATCATTGTTGGTACTTACTCTTCTATCTTCGTGGCAACACCGCTTGTTGTAGATTTGTCGGAATACATGGCAAAACGAAAAGCTGCTCAAATGCCTATTGAGAAAAGCAGAAACAACAGACGAGGAAAAGGTAGAGGTAAAAAAGGAAAGAAAGCGAGTACTAAATAAGCAAAATAGATAAGAGAAAAAGAACACCAACTATATTTTTCGATGTTCCTCTTTTAGTGGAATATCAATATTAGATTAGTGCCTAAATTTGGGGATAAATGCCGAGCTTAATTTTTAAGCTCGGCTTTATTCATTGTACTATAACCCAAACAACAAAGACATGATTACTTCTCTTAAACAATTGGACTTCAATAAACACTATACTTATGCCGATTACATTCTTTGGCAATTCAAAGAAAGAGTAGAGCTACTCAAAGGTCGTTTGCTACCCATGGCGGCACCAAATGTAAGGCATCAACGAATTTCAAGCTACTTACATATCAAAATAGGTAGTTACCTGCTACAAAAAAAATGTGATGTTTTCATATAGCCCAGAGCTATATAAGGATAAATATTGTCAAAGCGTCGAATTTTGTTCAAGCTACTTCTGCGGTAAATGTGACTGCGGTTGATACGAGCAGGATTGTCAAAACCCGTAGCTGCTAACAACTTTACAAAGCCTTTGATGGCTTCTCATTTTTTACAAATTTTCCCTAAAAAAAATTATTTGACTGCACATCCACTATCTTTGCAACCTTATTCCTCCCGAAACATCTTTAAAAAACACCTTTTGAACTATTGGAAGCGAATTTGCGTCTAATACAGGAATATACTACGCTATAAGGAACATGAAAAGCCTATTATTGGTCATTATTTTTTCAACGGGGCAGCTCTTTTCATTGGGTCAGAACAACAAAGAGCAAGCCTATAAGTATGGTTGTGAAGCGATTCGCTTGATGGATGAGGAAAAGAACTATCAACAAGCCATCAAACTTCTCCGCAAAGCTCAATTATTGGACGAAGAAAATATTCTATACAGCTACGAAATTGCTTACGCCTATTTTGTCCAAGAACGCTACGATACAGCTATTAAACTCCTCAAAAAACTGCAAAGGAAAGATGCTTTCAATGAGCGATTTTACCATTTATTAGGTACTTGTTATGATTTGACTGCGGATACTAAAAAAGCAGAAAAAACCTTCTTACAAGGCATCGAAGATTATCCTTTTGCAGGGCAGCTTTATACTGAGATGGGCGGGCTTCAATACCGTACTGGAAATATGGATCGTGCGGTAAGTTATTGGGAAAAAGGCATTCAAAAAGCTCCTGCTTTTGCGAGCAATTATTACTGGACTTCCAAAATGTACCTCAATTCTTCTGAACCTATTTGGGGTGTTTTCTATGGTGAATTGTTTATGAATTTGGAGCGAAACAGCAGCCGTACTGCCGAAATGGGCAAAATGCTTTTTGATACTTACCAAGGTGCTTTCCATACAGAAAGTGATTTTGCGGGGTGGTTCAGTTTAAGCGAACGAGCAAGAACCTATCGTTTGTTGGTCTTTGATGAAAAAGAAGAAACCTCAATCCCTTTTCAGGTCGCTTTTGGCGAGACTTTTGAAGCAGTCTATATGGAATGGCTGCAATCACAAAATGCCTATACTTCAAAAGAAAATTTATCTATTGGAGAATTGACTTCTTTGAGAAAATCGTTTACCCAATATTGGTTTGACCAAAATCACGCTGCTACTTACCCCAATATTTTATTGGATTGGCACAAAGATCTGATAGACAATGGATATTTTGAAGCATATCACTATTGGCTTTTAGCAAAAGGCGAACCAAAAGCTTTTGATTCTTGGATAAAAACCCATGAATGGAGTTTTGGTATATTTATGAAATGGTTCAAAGATCACCCTCTTCAATTGAATAAAAAAGAAAATTTTCACCGATTGCAGTATGTTGAAACTAAGGCAAATTAAAAAAATATTACAATAAATAGATTAAGGTTTTGAGGTGACATCTTGTAGTGAAACGAAAAGGTGTAATCTCAAAACCGATAGAAAGATGTCGCCTTTTCATGCTTTAAAGATTACACCTTTCTATCTAAAAAAACTCGTTCTAACTATCATTTTCATTTCCAAAATATGTCATACCTTTCTGCTTTTGAGCGCCCTAATTTATTGCAAAAACTATCCTCTGAAAAATACGATTTGGTCATTATTGGAGGAGGAATTACAGGAGTCGGTATCGCCTTGGATGCCGCTTCAAGAGGCTTGAAAACCGCTTTGGTCGAAAAATACGATTTTGCGTCAGGCACCAGTAGTCGTTCTACCAAATTGGTACATGGCGGATTGCGTTATTTGAAGCAATTTGAAGTTGCATTGGTTCGGGAAGTCGGACGAGAACGAGCGATTGTTCACGAATTAGCCCCACATTTGGTGATTCCAGAAAAAATGCTACTGCCCATCGTTGAAGGCGGAACATTCGGCAAATTTTTGACCTCTATTGGTTTGATGGTGTATGATGTATTGGCAGGTGTAGAAAAGCCCGATCAACGAGAAATGTTGTCCAAAGAAGAAACCTTGGAACATGAGCCTTTACTCGAACATGCCCCATTGAAAGGAGGAGGTTTATATGCTGAATACCGCACAGACGATGCTCGACTTACAGTTGAAGTAATGAAAACGGCTGCAAGATTTGGCTCAGACAGCATCAACTATGTAGAGGCAATAGAATTTGAATACGATGCCGAAGGAATGGTTTGTGGTATTGCCTGCAAGGATGAATTGGAAGGGAAAGAGTTCAGTATCAAAGCCGATTATGTGGTTAGTGCCGCAGGCCCATGGGTGGACGACCTCCGTAAAAAGAATCATTCGATGAACGAAAAGCATTTGTTCTTGTCCAAAGGTGTGCACATCGTTGTGCCACACGACAAATTTCCTGTCCAACAATCGGTCTATTTTGACGTTCCCGATGGGCGCATGATTTTTGCAATTCCTAGAGGAAAAGTCACCTATATTGGCACAACCGATACTGAATACAAAGGTGATGTGGATTACATTGTCGCAAACATAGAAGATGTAGATTATCTCCTCAAAGCCATTGCTCATACTTTTCCACAGATTAAATTGGAGGCTTCAGATGTTGTGTCAAGTTGGGCAGGCGTGCGTCCTTTGATTCACGAAGAAGGTAAATCTGCTTCCGAGATTTCCCGAAAAGACGAAGTTTTTGAATCTTCTACAGGTTTGATTTCGATTGCAGGCGGCAAACTCACTGGCTACCGCAAAATGTCGGAAAAGGTAGTGGATTTGGTCGTCAAAAGACGCTACAAAGAAGACGGAACGAAGGTTGCTCTTTGTCGTACTGAGCATATTGACTTGCGTGGTGGTGAAGCATTGCCGAATAGTAAGGCGGTGAAAAAATACACCAAAAAGATTTACAAAAAAATCGAAAAGGGTGGCTTAACCAAACACGATGCTTGGTACTTGGTCAGCAATTATGGAACTCAAAGCAAGGCGATTGTCAAACGATTTTTTGAGCTTCGACCAATGCACCTTGCACCTATTGCTTTGTTGAAGGCGGAATTGTGGTTTACGGTTCACCATGAAATGGTGTTTAGTCCGCTTGATTTTTATATGCGCCGAACGGGGCGTTTTTATTTTGATATTGAAAGCGTGCGTTCTTCAAAGCATATTATTTTGGAAGAATTTGCGAAGTATTTCCATTGGAGTGAAGAAAAGACGTGGCAAGAACAAGCAATTTTGGAGACGGCATTGAAGGAAGCAGCGAGTTTTGAGTGAAAACAAGAGGTTATTGGATAATTATCATTATTACATCTATTTGTTATTTTAAAAAATAAACTCTTATGTTCTCTATATTCCATCATTTT
>JBMYXW010000142.1:0-7020 GCA_049608825.1 Chitinophagales bacterium | reverse complement strand
TCGACCGAATTTCCACAAGCAAATTTTTGCAAGTGTGGACACTTGCAGCTTGATTTCGTACAAGTCTGAAGGCTTGAACAGACATAAAAAACTTGTATTCTTCTTCCTCACTCCACTTCAATCCCATATTTATCCAACAAACCCATCACATTGGCAGCCGAAAATTTTGCCCCACGAATTCGATTGTTATCAGGGTCAAGAGAAATATGGAAAGAAGTCCGAAAACCGTCTGCTTCAATTGCAATTGATTGAAGGAAGACAAATTCATCTGACAATCTCGAAAACCCATCTTCAATAAGAACGCATTACAGTCCTCAAAACGTGTTCCCAACAATTTGCAGTCTTTAAATTCCACCTCTCTCAGCGTAGTATTTGCCAAATTGGTCATGCTAAAATCGCAATGTTCAAACACACATTCTGCAAAATTCACCTCCAATAATCCCACTTCCTTCACGACTACATCGGAGGCTACACTGTAAGCGTTCACCAATGCTGCTGCCTTCAAATGCGGCAAATCTCCCTCTTCATTTTCGGCAATAATCATGGAAAAGGTATCCTCTCCTTCAATATAAAAACAGGCATCTGCCATCCCATTGATTTGGCTACAATCCAATTCAGTCCAGACCTTTGCATCGTAGTGAATCGTGTAGGGGAATTTTTCGCTTTTGAAGCCAGACTTGGCATTTTTAGGTGTAGAAAAAGTGTAAGGATTCAACTTCTTGAATTCCTCAGTTGGGTCATACAAAGACTCGTAAGAATACCTTTCCTTTTCCGCTTCAATGATTGGCTTCAATTTTTCTTCCAATAGTTCCTTGTTTGCCTCTGCCCAATTGTGTCCTGCCTGAATACTCGATTCGGTGAGTTTAGGTGTGAGTTTTACAATCTTCTTCCCTACCTCTGTGTCATAAAAAGTCAACATAGCATCAATATCCTGCTCTGTAAATTTTTCATAAGATTGATTTGTTTAAATTCTAAAATCACTGTCCAATATTTAAAACTTTTCATCTTTGTTGGATTGTGTTTTGTACTTTTATAGAGATATAATAATTGGGGAAGCTATATTGTTCTTTTGACTTCTATTCACTTCTAATTCTTTGTGCAAAATGAACCTAATATTAGTCGACAGAAATATCCCCATGACAAACGCATGGGCAGAAGCATTTGAAGGAATTTCCTCCAATCTAAGCATCTTCACAGGGTCTATTTTTGATGTGGAATGTGATACAATGGTCAGCCCTGCCAATTCCTTTGGGTTTATGGATGGAGGATTGGACTTACACCTTTCTCGGTATTTGGGTTGGCATGTCCAAGAACGACTTCAAGCATTGATTCGCAAAAAACACCACGGTGAACTCTTGGTTGGTCAAGCCGAAATCGTAGCCACTGACCATCCCAAAACGCCTTACCTCATCTCTGCTCCTACCATGCGTGTACCGATAGCCGTAAAAAACACAATGAATGCTTATCTGGCTTTTCGGGCAGTACTTTTGTTGGTCAAACATGGAAAATTTGATGATGGCAGTCCCATCAGTGAAGCCGTAAAAACCATTGCTATTACAGGCTTGGGAACAGGTGTAGGCAAAATGCCCTATACCACTTGCGCCAAACAAATGAAAGCTGCTTATGATGAAGTCGTTTTGGAGAAAGGTTATTTCCCTCGAAGTTGGGATGAAGCGCAAATATTACAGGTTTGGTTGAGTTATTGAAAAGTCTAAGTTTTTGTTTATTATTGTAATGCGAACTGCAATGAACAAAACACCTCCAACATGAACCGTCACTCTATCCTTTTTCTCCTCCTCGCTTCAATAACATTACTTTTGCCATCTTGCGACCCACAACCCCAAGCCCAAAGAGAATACCTCCTCAAAGAAGATTGCAGTTACCTCGACTTCAAAACACCCACTGACTTTCAAGCCGCTGGTGTGCAAATGATAAAATTGAAGGAAGGCTACAAAGTATGGACAAAACGATTTGGCAACAGCCCAATGAAGGTTTTGATATTGCATGGAGGTCCTTCATTGACCCACGAATACATGGAGTGTTTTGAGAGTTTTTTCCCAAAAGCAGGCATCGAATTTTACCACTACGACCAACTCGGTTCACACTATTCCGACCAACCCGAAGACGACAGTCTTTGGACAATTGAGCGATTTGTAGAAGAAGTCGAACAAGTGCGGATAGCATTGGGTTTGAACAAAGACAACTTTTATTTGCTCGGCAATTCTTGGGGAGGAATTTTGGGAATGGAATACGCCTTGAAATACCAGCAAAATCTCAAAGGGCTGATAGTCTCGAATATGACCGCCGACTTTGACAAATACGAAGCCTACAATGCCAAATTGCGGAATCAAATGCGCCAATCGCTCATAGATTCTTTGGAAATGTTTGAAGACAAAGGCGACTACCACAATCCCATTTACCAAGACCTCGTATTTGAAGAATACTACACCAAACACATCTGCCAAATGCCCTCCAAAGACTGGCCAGAACCCATCCTCCGCAGCTTCAAACACATCAACCAACACGTCTATGAATTCATGCAAGGGCCAAGTGAATTTGTCCCTGGCGGCATCCTCAAACATTGGAGCGTTTGGGATGATTTACACACCTTGACCGTTCCTACCCTCATGGTCGGTGCCAAATACGACACCATGAATCCCGAAGAAATGAAGGAAATGAGCAATTTGGTTCAGAATGGTCAGTACCTCTATTGTGCCAATGGCAGTCATTTGGCGATGTGGGACGAACAGGATTTCTATATGAATGGGGTAATTGATTTTATCAAGGGTGTGCAGGAAGGAAAATAGTAGAATGGAATTTATTCCGTTCAGAAATGTAAATCGCCATATTATTGTTTTCAAAATCAAAGGTCAAAAATCATGTAATCCTACCTCTTAAATCCACCTAATGATGCGTATAAATACGGTTTTCCAATAAGGGAGGATATATAATGTACGATTACATGATTTTTGAGGTTTGATTTGCACTATAATTACTCCTTTCCATACAAACCCATCAAAACCTTCTCAGGAGTCATCGGCGCACAATACGGCAAATGAAGCGGAGCATCTGGATTGAAGGCTCTGATAGCTTCCGCAATCGCAAAAAACGCCCCAATGCCATACATCAAAGGCGGTTCACCCACAGCTTTTGATTTGTAAATCGCCAAATTGTTGTTGTCTGTCGGCAGAAAATGCGTGTTGATTTCTTTAGGCACAGAATAGATGTCGGGGATTTTGTAGGTAGAAAGCGCATTGGAAAGTAAGCGACCTTTTTCGTTGTAAGCCACTTCTTCCATCGTCATCCATCCGATTCCCTGCACCAAACCTCCTTCAATCTGCCCCAAATCCACCAAACGATTCATACTCGTACCAAAATCATGCACGATATGAACCGCATCCAACTCATAAGTACCTCTCAAACAATCTACTGTCACCGTAGTCAAAGCCGTTCCATACACATGATACGCAAAAGGATGCCCCTTTTCTTTCGTTTTGTCAAAGTGAATTTTGGGCGTAGCGTAATGTCCTTTTGCGCTCAAATTAATGCGTTGAGAAAGTGCATCCGAAACGACTTCTATCCACATTGCAGGTTCTTTCATACCTTCCATCCACACTTTTCCACCTTCAAAGCGAATCTTTGCATCCATTTCCAAATCATTTTTCACCCTCATCCGATTCTCCAACCTCGCCTTAATTTGGGCGCAAGCATCCAACAAAGCCTTGCCGTTCAAGTCCGAAGTTGCACTTGCAGCCGAAGGAGAAGTGTTGGCGACTCTTGTGGTATTGGTGGTTTCGAGTTTAATTTGATTCGCTTCTAAGCCAAATTCTTGGGCAGCAATTTGCAACATTTTGGTGTTCACGCCTTGCCCCATTTCGACAGCTCCTGTGCTGATGCCTACCGTTCCGTCGGAATAAACATGCACCAAAGCCCTCGAATGATTCATCATGGTATTTGTGAATGAAATGCCGAAACATATAGGCATCAGTGCCATTCCTTTTTTGACAAAAGCATGTTTGTCATTGAAGTCTAAAATGTCTTTTTTGATTCCTTCAATGTCACATTTCGCATCCAATTCCTCCCAACAATTCCTTGCCTCACAACCTTCAACGATTTGACCATACGGAAACTGATAACCGTTTTCCATCAAATTTTTGGCTTGTAGAAAATCTTTTGTCACCTTCAATTTTTGGGCGGCGTGGTCAATTGCAGCTTCAATGACGAACATTCCCTGCGGTCCTCCAAAGCCTCGAAAAGCGGTATTGGGCGGCAAATTGGTTTTGCAACCATGTGCTTGCACTTTCACATTGGGAATTTGATAGCTGTTGGTGGCATGAAACAGAGTACGCTCCATAACGGCTGGCGAAAGGTCGGCTGCTGCGCCTCCGTTTTGAAAGAAAGTAGCCTCGTAAGCGATGATATTGAAGTCCTTGTCCAAGCCAATTTTGTAGTCGCTGCGATACGGATGCCGTTTGCCTGTCATTCGCATATCTTCCATTCGGTGCAAAACACACTTTGCAGGCTTCTTCAAAACCCATGAAACGAGCGCAGTCATTGCAGCCCACGGACTTGCTTGGTCTTCTTTCCCTCCAAAACCCCCTCCCAAACGTGCCACATCGACTTCCACTTTGTTCATCCCAATTCCCAACACTTTTGCCACCGTTCGCTGTACCTGTGTTGGGCCTTGTGTCGAGCTGTGAATCTTGATACTTCCGTGTTCCATCGGATAGGAGTATGCGCCTTGTGTCTCCAAATACAAATGCTCTTGCCCGCCCGAATCTGCGCTCCCTTCAAAAACATATCGTGCTTCTCGAAAGGCTTTTTCAGTATTGCCGCTCTCAAAAGTTCTGGAATTATGAAGAAATTTCCCCTGCAAAAAAGCTTCTTTGGGGTCGGTAATGACGGGCAGTTCCTTGATGGAAATGTGGATTTTGTGCAAGGCTTCTTCGGCTGCAATTTCATTCTCGGCAACAATCAACAAAATCGGCTGCCCCCAAAAATGCACCTCTTTTTCGGCTAAAAGCGGCTCGTCTGCAATGATGCCTCCAATTTGATTTTCACCAGGAATATCTTTGTAAGAAAATACTTTCACCACTTCTGCCATCTCTTCGGCTTCCGAATAGTCCAAGCTTTCGATGATGCCATGAGCAAGGGGTGAATCGAATACCTTGATGAACAATGTTCCTTGCATCACTGGAATATCATCGACATATACGCTCGTACCTGTGACATGACCAAAGGCATCTATGTTCACCATACTATTGGTTGGAGTATTTTTTGAAGCAGTTGGGGTTTGTGGTGGTTTGTTCATGACTTGAATGTGTTTTTGTCAATTTGATAATCCAGGCATATTTTCGACTTTCCAATCTTTCACATTGTATTCTTTGCTGTCGAAACTGATACCTACCAACACAATTTGTTTGGTGGTATTCTTAAAAGCATCCACGTATTTCTGTTGTTTGATTTGTTCAATGGCTTTTTCGGGACTTGCATCCAATTTGAATTCCATAATGTAGAGAAAATCTTCCACTTCAATTTTGGCATCAATCCGCCCTTGATGTTTACTTACCTCTACTTCAATGTTAATACCGATAAATTTGATTACCAAGTAAATAATACTGTGGAAATAACCTTCCCAAGCCTTGAATAATTTGGCTTTATCATCAGCAGTAGGCTTCTTTTTGTTGTTTTTGGGGTGAAGGTGATGCGAAATATCAGAAAATAGAATTTTGAGTTGTGCTACAAATGTTGTCATATCATTTTCGAGCAGCGCATCTTCAATATACAACAACGATTGGTCAACAACTGTATCTACTTGATGTGAGCGAAATTCAATCAAATTCTGTAAAAACGATTCTTCCACCTCTTGATTTGGATAGGTCAGAATATAGGTTGGTCGTCCGAGCTTTAGCGTTTTTTTGCTGATAGTAAGGTAGCCCGTTTGGAAAAGAAGGTGATTGATGTCTAAATTTTGGATGGTAAACTTATCAAAAGAACGAGGGCTTAGTTTTAATTTTTCAACATGTTCTAATTTGATTTTTTGTTTTTTGATAATCTTCAATAAAATCGTTGGAGTTCCAGAGGCAAACCAAAAATTGGCAAACTCTCCTCTTTGAAAGAAGCTCAATAAAGAAAATGGATTGTAAAGGAAAGTCTTACCATCCCACGAATATCCATCGTACCACCGTTTCAATTCTCGCAGTAAGGTTTTGGTTTTCAAGCCCAATTTTTCAGCAGTTTTTTGAATATAGGGTTCAAAATAAGTCTCCAATTCTTCCTGCGTAATCCCACAAACTTCTGCTACTGCTTCGTCTAAAGTCAAGTCATAAGTCGTATTGAGTTCCGAAAAAATGGAAGTTTTTGCAAATTTGGTGATGCCTGTCACGAATAAAAAATGAATCTTTGACTCCATCTTTCCACCCTTCAACACTCCATAGACATTCCTCAACGTATCTCGGTTTTCCTCTGCTTGTTTTTCTTGGTCAATGTAATCAATAATAGGTTTATCGTATTCATCTATCAAAATGGCAACCCTACCATTGACAGACAACAATTTAATCAATTCCCCAAATTTTTCTTTTGCATCTCCTCCTTTCAATTGAAGCTCATGGTCTTCAGCCAATCTGTCAAAATACCTACAAAGTCCTTCCTCTAAGCTATTGTTTTTGTAGGAAACCTCCACCAAACTCAGTTTGATAACAGGTTGTGGTTTCCAATCTATTTTGTCATAAATCCAAAGTCCTTTGAATAATTCTTTGTTGCCTAAGAAGATTTGTTCCATAGTGGAGACCAACAAAGATTTTCCGAAACGCCGAGGACGAGACAGAAAATTGGGTTTACTTCGACTAATGATATTGTAGATTTGTTGCGTTTTATCTACATACAAGCGATTGTTTTCCATCATATATTGGAAATCAAAATCTCCTATGGGTAATTTTTTCATTTTCGTACAATTTTATTTTTTGCTCAATAGACCTTCAATCACATCAGTCATTCCAAAAAACGCCACAAAATGCGCCA
>JBMYXW010000141.1:0-7038 GCA_049608825.1 Chitinophagales bacterium | reverse complement strand
GTAATCTTACCTCTTGCCAAATTGAGAGAGGTACGATTTAAGATTACATGATTTTTGATTTTTGTTTAAAAACAAAACCCCCTAACCTTCAAAAAAGATAGGGGGTTTCAATTATATTATCAATCACCTCTATAGAAACCAGTCACTATTTACAAATCACCAGTCACCAACAACTAATTACTTCTTCGCATCATCAATCACTTCCTCAAATTCTACATCCTGCACATCATCCGCACCCGCATTAGGATTTGGACCAGCTCCATTTGCGCCTGCATTAGGATTTGGATTCGCATTTGGATTTTGCTGTTCCGCTTGCTGTTGCGCTTGATAGATTTCGGCAGAAGCCGTTTGCCATGCAGCATTCAAAGCTTCAGTCGTTTTGTCAATTGCTTCAATATCTTGTGATTTGTGAGCCGTTTTCAACTGCTCCAAAGCCCCTTCGATATTCTCACGATTGCCCGCAGAAAGTTTGTCACCAAACTCTTTCAATTGCTTCTCGGTATTGAAAACCATAGAATCCGCAGCGTTCAATTTCTCTACCTTTTCACGCTCTTTTTTGTCAGACTCTTCGTTGGCTTTCGCTTCCGCTTTCATTTTCTCGATTTCGTCTTTCGACAAACCAGTACCTGCTTCAATTCGGATACTTTGTTCAACATTCGTGCCTTTGTCCTTCGCTTTTACACTCAAAATACCATTGGCATCAATGTCAAAAGTTACTTCAACTTGAGGCATTCCTCGTGGTGCTGGTGGAATACCATCCAAGTGGAAGCGTCCAATTTCACGGTTGTCTTTCGCCATTGGTCTTTCGCCTTGCAAGACTCTGATTTCTACAGAAGGCTGATTATCAGAAGCTGTAGAGAAAGTTTCAGACTTTTGAGAAGGAATCGTAGTGTTTGACTCAATCAATCTGGTCATAATCCCACCATAAGTTTCGATACCCAAAGAAAGTGGTGTAACGTCCAATAATAATACGTCTTTTACATCACCCGACAAAACACCTCCTTGAATAGACGCACCAATCGCTACTACTTCATCCGCATTCACACCTCGTGAAGGCTTCTTGTTGAAAAACTGCTCAACAACTTCTTGAATCTTAGGAATACGAGTAGAACCACCGACCAAAATTACTTCGTCAATATCGCTTTTACTGTATCCTGCATCTTTCAAAGCCATTTGGCATGGTCCAAGCGTTGCTTGTACCAAATCATCCACCAATTGCTCAAATTTTGCACGAGTCAATTTGCGAACCAAGTGCTTAGGAATACCATCAACTGCTGTGATATAAGGTAAGTTGATTTCTGATTCGGCAGAACTTGACAATTCAATCTTTGCTTTCTCAGAAGCTTCTTTCAATCTTTGGAGTGCCATTGGGTCTTTTCTCAAATCAATACCTTCGTCAGATTTGAATTCGTTTGCCAACCAATCCATGATTTTGCGGTCAAAATCGTCACCACCCAAATGTGTATCACCGTTGGTAGATTTCACTTCAAAAACACCGTCACCCAATTCCAAAACAGATACATCAAAAGTACCACCACCCAAGTCATAGACAGCGATTCTTTGTTCTACATCACGTTTGTCCAAACCATAGGCTAAAGCTGCTGCTGTTGGCTCGTTGATAATCCGACGCACTGTCAAACCTGCAATTTCACCTGCCTCTTTGGTTGCTTGACGTTGAGAATCATTGAAGTAAGCAGGAACGGTAATGACCGCTTCGGTTACTTCTGACCCCAAATAATCTTCTGCCGTCTTTTTCATTTTCTGCAATACCACCGCAGCCAATTCTTGAGGCGTATATAATTTGCCATCAATATCAACTCTTACTGTATCGTTGTCACCTCTTACCACACTGTAAGATACATTTCCTACCTCATTTCCCAATTCTGTATAGCGCATTCCCATGAATCGCTTGATAGACATGATGGTGTTTTGAGGATTGGTGATTGCTTGACGCTTGGCAGGGTCACCCACTTTTCTTTCTCCACTTTTCAAAAAAGCTACAATAGATGGAGTGGTACGCTTGCCTTCACTGTTTGGAATAACAGTTGGTTCATTACCTTCCATCACTGCCACACAGGAGTTTGTTGTACCCAAATCAATTCCGATTATCTTTCCCATATCAAAATGTTTATTTGTATTTTATTTTTTACTAAAAATTATATTCAGCCTACTTTATTCAATACTTGTGCCAAGTGGCTATACTGCAAAATCGGCTGTAATTATGGCAAAAAAGCTGCAAAAATGTATGGATGAAAATTTTAGGAGTGTCAAAAAGTCAGTTTTCAGTATAAAAAAAAAGATAGCTGTTTAGCAATTATAATGCAAATCAAAGGTCAAATATCGTCTATAATACTTGGGTTATAGCAGCTACAAAAGCCTCATTTGCTTCAGGTGTTCCGATTGTCACTCGAATACAATCAGGCGCACCAAAATTAGCAACAGGTCGTATCATGATTCCTTCTTTCTGCATTTTTTCCTCAAACTCTAAATCATTCATTGCAGGTTTCATTAAGAAAAAATTGGCTTGACTTTTCCAATAATGAATACCCAATTCGTCCAATTTTGGGTATAAAAAGGCTTTTCCTGCATTTACATTTTTCACAGTTCGGTCAATAAAATCTACATCTTTAAGAGCCGCAATCGCTGCCTTCAATGCCAAAGTATTCAACAAAAAAGGTCGTCTAATTTGGTTCATGTATTGGGCAATTTCGACAGTTGAATAAGCATAGCCAATTCGCAAACCTGCCAAGCCATAGGCTTTAGAGAAGCTATTGACTGCAATGACATTTTTGCCTTCTAATACATAGGGTAAACCTCTTGTATAGTCTTCGGCAGTGGCAAATTGGTGGTAAACTTCATCGTAAACAATGACCACATGATTGGGAATCAAACTGATTAATTCGTCAATTTTCGCTTTGGGAATGTAGGTTCCTGTTGGATTGTTTGGGCTGCAAAGCCATATTACCCTTGTATTGTCGTTTATAGCAGCTATGATTCCTTCTACATCCAAAGAAAAATCAGGACTCTTCAAAGGTACATCTTTGATAATTGCTCCAACTTGTTTGGGAAATTGAATGTAGGGTATAAAAGTCGGATTGGAAACGATGCACTCCAGTCCTTCCCCCAAAAAAGCATGGGTAATCAGCTCCAAAATTCCTACGCCGCTGTTGTCTGTAATGAATTGTTCGGGCTTCAATTCCCCATTATAAAATTCACTCAATGCGACTTGCAGACTCCCTCCCTTTTGTTCGGGATATTCATTGAGGGAGTTTATGTTTTCTCGCAATGCTTTGAGTGCTAAAGGAGAAGATCCCAATAAATTTTCATTGGAGGAAAGTTTGTGTATTTTTTTGTCTGTTTGAATTTGGTCTTTGGTTTTTCCGCCTTTGTAGGTCGAAATCGAAGATAGGATGTAGGGTTTGAAGAAGGAAATATTTTTTTTCATGAAGTTTGTTGAATTTTAAGAAGGAGGAAGGAAGATTACAAAAGTTTTAGAAACTTTTGTAATCTGCTGGGAATTAGAATAAACAAATTACGTAATCGAAACTTCTACTTTCAAATCAATTCCATCTCTCACCCCAAAAAAATCTTTGGCATTTCCATCTCTTACCGAAATCTCCAACAATCCACTGCTTCCAATCAAACACAGAGTTTTTCCTTTTTCGGCATCTGAATAAGTGCGTTTCAAAGAGTCAAAACGATGATTCAAGAACTCGATACTGGTTTGGAAAGGTTTACTGATTCGGATATTGGTAATCAAGTTGCCGAAATGGTCGGTGTAAATTATCTTGCCTTGATAATCTCCTGCTTTTTTAA
This sequence comes from Chitinophagales bacterium, assembly GCA_049608825.1. Lineage (GTDB taxonomy): Bacteria > Bacteroidota > Bacteroidia > Chitinophagales > UBA2359 > JAUHXA01. Next base: position 3,222 of record JBMYXW010000141.1, on the reverse strand, counting down.
TTGTCACAAAAGAGGTTTCTCGATGCTTCAAATTGATGTCATTGCCCATTGCAGCAGGTGCAACACCTGTCGATAAATGAGCTGCAATTGGAGCAAAAATGTCTCGTCCATGAAAAGTAGGGCTGATGTTTTTTAAGAAAAACTTGGGGTTGGTAACAGACACAGCATGATAGACTTCATTTTCGACCAATACTAAATCCAGCAATCCATTGTCGGGAGCGATAAAAGTATGATGTGGCGTTTTGACCACTACAATTTTGCGTTGACTGCCAACTGTTGGGTCGACAACACAAACAAAAACGGTTTTTTCGGGAAAATAACGATAGGCACTCCACAATACATAAGCTGCTTCTCTTACTTGTTGTGGACGAATATTGTGAGAAATGTCCAATATTTTCGCATTGGGGTTCATGCTCGAAATGACAGCTTTCATCATTCCAACATAGGCATCTTTAGTGCCGAAATCGGTTAATAGGGCTATGGTTGGCGGGGTCATGTTTTTTTTTGTTTGGTAATTAGATGATTAGTGATTGGTGGTAACTTTTGTTTGAAAATTCTTTGAGAGTCAAATATTTGTAGAAAAAAAGTAAAACGAAAAGATATACAACTGCTCACCAATTCACTAAAAATTATCATCATCTTCCTCATAGTTGTCTTCAAAACTTGACAAATCAAACATGCTATTGAATAAATCCTTGAATTGAAAACCTGATTGAACCAATGATTTACTGAGTTGAGAATATTCTGCCAATCCATGCAGTAAAAACTCCATCAAAAATAATTTTTCATTTTTTGAAGTGTCTTTATGATATTGTTTCACCACTTCAATAAGCCCTGGAATGCTGTACAACATTCGAGCATAGGCTTCATTTGGCAAGTCATTCATCATATCAATGTTGTGACCTCTTCCAAACCAATCAATAATTTTGCGGTAGGGATTTGGTTTTTTGCTCTTTTTGAAGGATTCGGGGTCGGGAAAGTGTTCGACAAACATGGCTCGAATTGCTTTGCCAATCAAATTTTGGGCAACAATAAAAGGGCCTTCTTGCTCCCCTTCATAAACCAATTCGATTTTGCCTGTGATGGAAGGAACAACTCCCCAAAAATCGCCGACCCTTACATGTGTTGATTTTTCGCTATTCAACAACATTCTACGCTCTGCCGAACTCGCCAAGTTTTCACGAGCCGAAATGGTCAAACGAGCCGAGACTCCGCTTTTGGCATCCACATATTCGCTTTTTCGAGCTTCAAAAGCTATCTGCTCAATCATGTCTAATGCGATGTCATTGAAGCCAATAGTATTTCGTTGATTACTAGAAAGTTTGGCTTCTTGTTCGGTTATTTTTCTTGAAATTTGGATATTGGCAGGATAATGCGTCAATATTTGGCTTTCGATTCTATCCTTCAATGGAGTAACAATGCTTCCTCGATTGGTGTAATCTTCTGGATTGGCAGTGAATACAAACTGCGTTTCCAAAGGTAATCGTACTTTGAAGCCTCTGATTTGGATGTCGCCTTCTTGCAGAATATTGAAGAGCGAAACTTGAATACGAGCTTGAAGGTCAGGCAATTCGTTGATAACAAAAATTCCTCTGTGAGAACGAGGTACTAATCCAAAGTGAATCACTCTTTCGTCAGAATAAGGAAGCCTTAGAGTTGCTGCCTTAATCGGGTCGACATCTCCAATCAAATCGGCTACACTCACATCGGGTGTAGCCAATTTTTCGGTATAACGGTCGTCTCGGTGCATCCAAGCAATAGGTGTCTCGTTTCCATGCTCTGTAATAAGGTCTTTGGCAAAGCGAGAAATCGGGCGAAGTGGATCATCATTGAGAGCTGCGCCTTTGACCACAGGAATATATTCATCCAACAATTTCACCATCAATCGAGCGATACGAGTTTTGGCTTGTCCTCTCAAGCCCAATAAAATCATGTTGTGGCGTGACAACAACGCTCGTTCTATATCGGGTACGACTGTATTTTCAAAACCCAAAATTCCGTCAAAAACGGGTTCTCGATTGCGAAGTTTTTTTATTAGATTGTCACGTATTTCTTCTTTTATGTGTTTTGGACTGTAAGCGGAGGCTCGCAATTTTCCGAGCGTGTCAATTTGGTGAATATTCATATAGTTAGTTGCTTGGAATAAAATTTATCACTTCATTCTGGAAGTTAATTTAAACCATTATTTTAGTGTTAATAGAATACAAAATAACACTAATTTTTTGAAATAGTTTAGCGTACATTTCTAACTTCCCTCACTCACCGTCTTCAAATTATCACCAGGCACTCTATCTATTAAAATATGGTTCGGGTCTATCCCTGCCTTTGAAGGTTTTTCATCAACTTGAATGGTAAATGTGTTTTCTTCTTGATTGATGCGAACCCGTTTTTTGTAAATCAATTCACCGTTTTTCTTGCCGTCAGCCACTTCACCATATACGCCAATGTCGACCCAATCATTGAGCTTTTCGACAGGTGTTTCCAAACCTACTGAATCGGCTTTGAATTTTTTGGATTCTGTTTTGAAGGTCACTTCATATTTTCCATTGTCCATTTTTTTGTAAGATGCCTCCAAAGTTCGGTTGCTGTATAGGGTGATTTCTTCAAACATATCCGTGAGCAAATATTGAAGGGAATCGGGGGTAGCTTCTTTCAACAAACCCATCAAAGTGTAAGTCGTAGGGTAAGGTGGTTCTTGGTATGCTGTAGAATCCACCAATGTTTTCAATGCGCCATTTAAGGCTTCTTCTCCAATAAATTCACGAAGTGCATACATAATCACACTGCCCTTTCGGTAGTGAATATACGGTTGATTTTCAACGAGCATTAAAGGCATTTCCTTTTGTGTTTCACCGCTTCGACCTCTTAGGTATCTGTCCATTTCATACTTCAAAAACTTCTTCATTTTCTCCCGACCATACTCTTTTTCCATGGTCATCAAAGCTGAATATTGAGCGAAGGTTTCGGACAAAACAGTTCCGCCTTGCATGTTGGCACCAATCACTTGATGTGCCCACCATTGATGTGCTAATTCGTGAACCGTAATCGCAAATGCATAATCTACACCACCTTCATCAGTTGTATCAATATCAGCAATAAATCCAACCCCTTCAGAGAATGGGATAGTATTTGGGAACGATTGAGCAAAACTTCCATCTGTTCTTGGGAATTCCACAATACGAACCACCTTATGCTGATAGGGACTAAAATTATCCGAATTAT
>JBMYXW010000140.1:0-7049 GCA_049608825.1 Chitinophagales bacterium | reverse complement strand
AGTCACTTCAAAACGATAGCTCGACTCGGGGTAATTTTTTAAGACTGTTTTGGTGATTTCCTCCAATTCAGCTTCGTGTTGCTTCAATTTTGCTGTATCAAAATCTCGGATGATGAACTTCAATGTTGCTGATTCGACCATGCCTGAAATATCGGTCGGGTGAATGAATCCCTCTTTGTCTTCTGTTGATTCAGGTGAAAGGCGGTCTTTGGGCAAGCGAGAAATGATTTCTCCTGCAATTTTGATGGCACTTTCCATATTGCCTTTCGCAAAGCCAGGATGTGCGCTTTTTCCTTCAATATGAATCACCACACCATCCGCCGAAAACGTCTCACACTCCAATGTGCCAGCGGCTTCTCCATCAATCGTATAGCCAAAATCTGCCCCCAACTTTTCCATATCTGCCTTGTTTGCGCCTCGACCGATTTCTTCATCAGGCGTAAACAGGATGCGAACCTTTCCATGTTTGATTTCGGGGTGATTCACCAAGATGTTTGCCGCACTCATAATAGCCGCCAAACCTGCTTTGTTGTCTGCTCCTAACAAAGTAGTTCCACTTGCAGTAATGACATCATTGCCGATTTGAGATTGGAGTTTGGGGTGGTTTTGAAGGGTGAGAATTTGGTCATTATCATCTGGGAGAACGATATCCGAACCATCGTATTTTTCGTGGATAATCGGTTTTACATTTTCACCACTACAATCGGGTGAAGTGTCTATATGTGAACAAAAGCACAAGACAGACACATCTTTTTCGGTGTTGCTGTGAATCGTTGCATAAACATAACCATGTTCGTCAAGGTGAGCATCTAAAATGCCCATCGCTTGCAGTTCTTCGACCAATACTTTGCCCAGATTCTTTTGTTTTTCCGTTGAAGGACAAGTAGGGGAATCGGGGTCGGATTGTGTGTCTATTTGAACGTATTTCAAAAAACGTTCTTTTGCAGTGTGTTTGTAAGTTTTCATTCTTTTATATTGTTGAATTGTTTTATTGCTGTATTGTTTTGCGGCATTGAAGTCGTCATGCAAAAGTAAGTTTTTTTTGCTATCTTAGCTTATCACAATAAAATTGCATCACAAAATTTATGAAAGATTTAGCAAGCCAAAAAATCAGTTTTTTGGAATATTTAGAATTAGAAGAAAAATCAGAAGTTAAATATGAATACCACGATGGTTTTGTGTGGGCTATGGCTGGAGGTACTCTTAATCATGGTACAATAAGTGGGAATGCCTTTTCCGCCTTATCTTCCGTTCTTCGAAAAAAGGATGGAAATAATTGCAAGCCAGCTAACAGTGAAGTGAAAATATACATTGAAGCCTACAATAGAGGAGTTTACCCTGATGCCATGGTAATTTGTGGTGAGCCTGAATTTCATTTGAATCGAAAGGATATTGTAGTAAATCCCTCATTGATTATTGAAGTTTTATCACCAAGTACGGCTGCTTTTGATAGAGGAGACAAATTTCGATTTTACAAATCCCTTTCTTCTTTCAAAGAGTATATTTTGATTACCCAAGACCAACCTTTGGTGGAAGGTTTTTATAGAGAGGAAAAAAACCTCTGGCGCATTTCTCACGCAACAGAAATGGAAGAAAGTATTCCCATTTATTCACTTGGCGCAGAAATCTCTTTGAAGGATATTTATGCCTTTATTGATTTTTCGGGAGGAGTACAGACAAGAATGGATTTGTAATACCAACCCTCATAAAAGAAAAAACGGTGATTCCCTCCATTGAAGAAATCACCGCTATCATTATTTCAAAATATTCAACTTCAAACGGAGATTTTCAAAGTGAATCCGTCCACCGTTTGTCGTCAGTCGTTCACCGTTCATCATTACTTCAAAGTAAACACAAGTCTTCCAAAAATATGGCGACCACTTGTACTAAATTGAGGAGAACGACGTGTGTAAAGGAAACGACCACTTGATTGGAAAGCAGAATCAGATTCGTCTGGATATATGTCCAACAAATTGTTTGCACCAACGGTGATAGACAAATCATCAGAAAAAGCATAACCTACACTCAAATCAGTCACTACTTTACCATCATAATAAGGGTCAATAGAATCGTCAATTTGGTTCAAATCCGAGTCAAAAAGACCTTCGTTAGTTGCCTCAGTTGTTTGACCAAAGTACGTATTACGCAAGTAGAAAGTCCAAGCCTTCAAAGCCAAAGTATTGCTCAATGTCAATTTGGTACGAGGAACAGCTTGCTCCAAATAGATGCGACTTGTTTGGTCAAAGTAAGTTCCAACCAAGTTTTTGTCAGCCAAAAGTTGAGAAGCTTTTACACCATTTACTACAACTCTATCATCGTCGTCATTCAAATCACCACTGTCAATATCTTGGTTCCAAGTCGTTTGAGAGAAAGTACCTGCCAAATTGTTGGTCAAAGAACCTTCGCCTACTGTCATTCTGTGAGAAACTACGATGTCCAAACCTTGTGATTTGGTATCAATTGCGTTTGCAAAGAAGGTAGCAGAACCTGCACCTGCTTGTTGGAAAATAGACTCCAATTCAGCGTCACCACCTGCGCTAAATGCACCTGTCAAAATCACACGGTCTTGAATGTTTACTTGGTAGGCATCTACTGTCAAACGCAAACCTGCATCGGGAGCTTTGAGGGTGAAACCCAAGCTAAAGTTTTGAGAAGTCTCTTGCTTCAATTCTGGAATACCCAATAATTTTGCAGCTCTTGAAGTATTCGCAAATGTTCCTCGTTCTTGTGGAACAGATACGCCATTGACCAATTCAAAAATCGTAGAAGTACGGCTAAAGTGAATTTGGTGCAAAGATGGCGCACGGAAACCTGTACTGTGTGCTCCTCTAATGGCTAAGTTGTCGCCTACTTTGTAGCGTGCCGCCAATTTGTAATTGAAGGTAGAACCAAAGTCAGAATAGTCTTCAAATCTTACTGCTGCATTCACCAAGAAAGCATCTGAAATGTCAAATTCTGTGTCGATATACGCACCTACACTCGAACGATTGGCATCTACTTCGTTGGTAGGTAAAAAACCTGCAAAACACTGAGAACCAGAAGGACGGTTTCTACCCAATAGGTCAGTTGTCAATAATGAACTTGGCGTTGTTGGAGTTACCAAGTTGCCATTCACATCGTAGTTGCCATAAGATTGCTCTGTACCAGGAATTACCTTGTAGTTTTCGTAGCGGTACTCTGTACCAAATGCCACGTTGATTCCTTTCATCGAACCTACATTGTCAAAATATTGAGCCACATCGAAGTTGGCAGTATTTTGAGTAAAAGAATGACCACCCGCATTGAATGCTGTTGGAGAAGAAGCCCCCAAAGTAGCATTGTGTGTGTCGGTCATATAGTACAAGAAACTGTTAGAACCATAAGTATTGCTCAAGTCGATGTTCCAGTCACCAATCATTCCTTTGATACCCGCCGAAATAGATTTGTCGTGGATATTAGAGTTGATTTTAGGCACAGTGCCATTTGGGTAAATCGCCGTTGTTGTACGGTTTTGGCTTGGCAAACGGTAGAAACAGCCTGAAGAACCATTTCTGTAGCCAATACCTCCAAAGCTATACACTTCCATGTTTTCACCCAAAGGAATTGCCATGTTTGCAAAGAATTTTCCGCCTCTCAGTTGAGATTGGCCGACTCTCATATTGTAGTCGCTTCTCGTTTGACCTCTTGCAGCCAATTCTTCGGTGGTAAAGTCAGCACCCAAAAGTGTTTGAAGAGAATCTAAACTAGGTGCACCTTGAATCAATCCTTTCAAATCATTGGAAAAATAATCTACCTCTTGTGAGAAACTTTGCATTTGCTCCATAGATAATTGACTTACATCTTGCCCTGCTGCTCTTGCTACTCGCTCTACACTATTCAAGCCATTGAAGATACCGCCCGAAAATTCTTTCATTCGATTGGTTGCTCCTCTGTACTCAAATTCACCTGTAAAATTGATAAAACCACCTTGTTCACCAATTGGCAAACCATAGTTCAAGCCCAAGTTCACAACTTCGCCATCTTTGTCTCTTAATTCTCCTTCAAAAGCACCAATGCCATCCGTAAAGTTGGCACCCGTTGTAAGGCTAACATTCAATTTGTTTACCTCGTTTTTCATGCGAATATTGATAACCCCTGCAATCGCATCTGAGCCATATTGAGCTGCCGCACCATCTCTCAAGACTTCAATGGTTTTGACCGCAGAAGCAGGAATGGCATTCAAATCTGTACCGACATTACCTCTACCGAACGTACCGTTTACATTCACCAAAGAAGAAGTGTGTCGTCTTTTGCCATTCACCAATACCAGTACTTGGTCAGGACCCAAACCACGCAAAGCCGCTGGGTCAATGTGATCCGTACCATCTGAAATCGTTTGGGTATTGGAAGAAAAAGAAGGAGCAGATGTGTGGAGTAGCTGATTCAAGGTCGTTTGAGGAGCTGCAACACTTAGTTTGCCAACATTGATGACATCCACAGGAACAGGCGCATCTGTGTTGGTTCGATTGGCAGTTCTTGTACCTGTCACAATCAGTTCGTCTAGGTTGATACCTATCGAAAGTGTAAAATCAGCACTAGCTGTTCCGCCAGCAGAAATAGTAACATCCGTCTCCAATGCACTAAAACCAATGTAGCTTGCCACTAACTTGTAAGTGCCTGGATCTAATTTTAAAGAATAGTTACCATCTAAGTCCGTAGAAGTACCAATAGTTGTACCTTTTACTACAACGGTTGCAGAGGGTAGCCCTCCAGTAGCATCTGAAACTGTTCCACTTACAGTGCCTTGTTGGGCAAAGAGCATAAATGGTGAAAGTAGCAATATTGCCATTAATAAATTTTTGTAAAAAAGATTTTGCATAAATAATAAATTTTTGGTTTGAAATAATTGATTTTTATTGACTATATCTAATTGCCAAATTTAGTAAAAATTCAACAGAGGTTATCTTTTTTTAATAAGAGCCTATGGGTTAGATGTGTAAAAACAAAATTGAGTTGCAAGGAAGGCGACAATTATATTTTTTTAACAGATATTTGTTGAACGATTTTTTTTTTTGACAAAAAAAATGTTTGGCAAATTTAAATATCAATCTGCTTACTTGACTAGTCAAGCTTTGAATAAAGTATCATTGAATCTTCCCTTTGGAATCATTTTTGCAAAACATGAGGTGTATTTGATTTATTCATTTTTAAATTTTGAAAATTCATAAGGCTATGAAAACAAAAACAATTTTTGAATTATTGCAGGCCCATACTACAGCAAAAGTATTAAGTAAAGAATCATTAAATAGCTTAAAAGGAGGAAATCGTGGTGGAAGAGGAAGAGGGCGCTCCAATCCCTCTAATAATGATGATGATGATAACTGTTCCTATCACATTCCCCCTCCTGTTATATACACAATAACTGACGGGTAAATCGAGATTACCCCATAAAAAAAACCTCTTACAATAATTTATTGTAAGAGGTTTTTTTTATGGGGTATCATAGAAAAATTTTCCGTCACATAAAAGTCAAATTTCCAAGAAATTTTTTTCCTTAATTGTATTTATAACTGTTTAGTAAATACTTATAATTTTTAATAAAAATACATAAAAAATAACAACTTGCTTTTTAGGATAAGTGTGTGTATTTTGTTCACTGAAAACATTACATTATTCATTTCAGAGAGATTAAGTATATACAATACTATATTTCTTTTCCATTTTAATGAAAATTAATCATTTACCAAAACATGAACAAGATTAAAACAAACATTCTCGTACTTATTTTTTTATTGTTATTACAGCATTCTATAAGGGGACAAACAGAAGATGGTAAACCATTTGGACTCTTAGATTCATTTGAGATAGATGCTTCTATATTAGAAAATGTCACCAAAAAAACAACAGTACAAATTGACATATCTCTCTTACAGGCCAAATTATTGGAGGCTACAGAGGAAAACATTGGAGTAGGCAGAAATATAGGTAACGAAACGCCTATTATTATTGACTTACCGATGCCAGAAAACTGTACCAAACCTTTTGAAGTAAGAAAGTCTTCTATTATGGATAAGGCATTTGCTAAGAGATATCCTCTTATTAAAAGTTATAGCCTTTTAAGTACTGAAGAAGAAACTACTTATGGACGACTTACTTTTTCTCATTTAGGTATTCATGCTACTATCCTATCAAGAAATGGAACTATTGGTATTTTTCCCGTTCAAAACTCAAAAAACAATACTTCTCACGAAATAACAATTGGAGGTCTCCATGAAGGTGATTGGATATGTGGTTTGGAGGAAGACCCCAAATCTAAGATGTGGCAAGATCATTATGCTCGCCAAAAACAAAAATCCTTTGGTTTTACCAGTGGTAATGAAGTACGGACCTATAGATTGGCAGCAATCGTTACAGGTGAATTCTATGAAGATAATCTAGATGCTACAAATGGGAGTGCCAATGACGATGCGGATGTAATAGCCGTTTTGACCAGTGTAATGGATGGTGTACAGGTATTTTTTGACAGAGACGTGGCAGTACGCTTTAATTTACTTACCCCTGTCTTATATGATGATTCTGGTACAGATCCATTCATTCCAGACCAAACTGGAGGGGATAGCAGAACAATACAAGCAAGAACACAAATAAGTGCAAATTTCAATATCAATGATTACGATATTGGTCATGTATTTCACCGTCATGCAAGTGGAGATGGATGGTCATCAGGGGGCGTAGCAGGTTTAGGGGTTGTTTGTAATGATTTTATATCTAATGGAGGTCCCCAAAAAGCAAGAGGTTGGAGTGGTAGTTTCAACAATCAAACATCAGGCTTTATCGGCTTGACAGCACATGAAATTGGACACCAATTTGATGCCTCACACACCTTCAATGGTACAGGAAGTAGCTGTACAAGCAATATATCTAGTTCTTCTTCTTATGAGATAGCAAGTGGTGTAACCATTATGGCTTATGTAGGTATATGTAGTGCCGCTCAAAATATCCCAATAAGTGGTACTGCACATGAATATTTTCATACTCATAGTCTGACCCAAATGATTAACTACATCAATGTTTCTGGAACTTGTGCAGCA
>JBMYXW010000139.1:0-7063 GCA_049608825.1 Chitinophagales bacterium | reverse complement strand
AAATAAAGCCCCTCAGAAAGCCCACTTATATCCAATTGATACCCATTTGAAGTGACAAAACTCCTCTGTAAAACCTGCCCCAACTCATTCAATACCTGAAACTCCAATGATTCAACTCCTTTCACCTCAATCCCAATAAACGAATCAGTAGGATTGGGAAATAATTTAATTTGACTTTCAAAAGCCGCATTTTCTTCAATCGAAGTCGCCATTCCATCAAAAAACACTCTGCTATTGCCTTGATTATCATTGAACCGTTGCAATTCCTCCCAAATATATGCCACAACCGCAGTATAATTTTCTTTCACCAAAGAATGAACAATACCAGGAACATCAAAACCCAAAGGAGCAGCCTCTTGATAAACACCCATATACGTCACCAAAGCCGCCAAAAAATAAGTAGTCGGTCTTCCATGAGGCGCATTGTCTTCATACAGGTCAAGAATCGGAATGTCCTTCAAAGCCGTTTCGGTCAACAAGCCACTCAGAATCGGCCCTACAGGAATCATTCGGACTTGGTGTTCAGGGCGCATCTCCAAAACTGCATCGTGGTACTCTATCCACCAATCGTGAAATTCTCCCGTTGTATAATTGTTGTAATTGGCAAACTCTGCCTCCGTAGGCGGAAATCCTTCTCCCGCAATAAAACCCGCCATATCTGGCCAGTTTTCGTAAATATAAATTTTTATATCCGCTTCTTGTTCCACCAACCAATCTGCAATATCAACAGTTGCGGAAATAGGTGACATCGTTTCTTGGTCAAAATAAGGCTCGCTCGGTGCTTGATACTGCACAAAATTCGCCGCTGTCACCATCGCATGACTAAAATTTACCACCGAAAATTCCTCTACATCCGAATCCCAAAGAGTAGGAACGATGTCAAATCCCCACTGCGAAAAAGGAGGCAAATTGGCATGTTGCGGTAAAAAACCATATTGTCCACTCACCGCAAAGTTATGCTCTGCTTCTTCCGCCAATAAATACATCCAATGCGGAACGGTCAATTCATCGCTTGGAGGAGGATTGTCCGTAAATTCATGGACAAGCAAACTGTGACCAAAAATGTACATTTTTACGTCTTGACTTTGGGCGTATAGATTGATATTGGAACAGAACAAAAAGGTGAGAGAAATTAAAGTGAATTGTGTTATTCGTTGTTTCATTTCGATTGGTTTTGGTGAGGAAAACTACACAATGGTCAACTGATTTTGTATAGCTTTGTTTTGAAGACGGAATGAAAAGTATCGTCAATTTTCACTCAGTAGTGAAAACCTTGACAACACCCAACGGGTTTGTCAACGGTTGAAGCGAAAACAAAAAAAATGGACAGCCCCCAAAAAAGACTGTCCATTTCCAAATATCTCAATATCAAATATCCACTACCTCACCAAAGTCACATTCCCCTTCAACAACTCCCTCTTCCCACTCCGATACGTCACAATCACAAAATAAGTATAAGACCCAATATCCAAATCCTGGTTCTTATACCTTAAGTTTCGCACCTGCTAACTGCCTGTAAATGAGGGAGCAGATGATTTAAAAACAACAAGATTAATCAATCTAATTTATTTACTATCAATTATTTGTAGCCCTTATTCCATTTTGAAAAATGCCCTTATTTACAATAAAATCAGCAAAACGATATGTCTATATAATTGATTAACAATATTTTGATTGATTTAAGAAAATAGCTTTTGAGCAAAAATTCTATTTATTGTCCTAAAAAAAGACTAAACACGAAGAAATTACTTGAATTCAAGTAATAATGAGTGATTTTTTAATGCCTAAAATATAAGTGAAGAAAAGATAACCTTTTGTTTATTTCCAAAATGGAAAACTACAATTAAATTACTGACAATCAATTAATTGATTCGCAAAATACTTTTCGTATTATTTTTCACATAACTATAAAAAATACTCACATTATATGAGTTAAGATGCGACAGTAAGGTGCGAAACTTAAGTTATACGTACCATCCCAGCCATCACCCACTTCCGAAGTCTGGAAAATGCGTTCACCAAAGCGGTTGTACACTTGGAAAATCCATTGCCTTGATTCCTTCTGATGCCGAAATTAGCACTCAACAAGCTGCTGAAATTTTGAAAGTTTCGAAACCTTATATTGTAAAATTGTTGGAACAAGGTGAAATTCCTTACAGAAAAATAGGAAGTCACCGAAGGCTTCAATTAAAAGATGTCTTGGACTACGAGGCTAAACTTAAAGTTCAAAGAAGGAAAAATTTGGATTTTTTGGCGAGTGAGGCACAAGAACTTAATATGGGTTACGAATGATATTTTCAACGAGATTCAATGTCGTTTTGGATAACACCACAAAAAAAATCGTTAGCCCAAAGCATGCTCTGTGTCTTCTCGCATAAAAGGAGCATGAAAACCAATGACAATATCCGATTTGGGAATACCCTTCTCCTCCAACTGTTTGGCGACAATCAAATCTGTACCATCGTGTTGCAGCCAAACTTTGCCATCTTCGGTTACATCAATATGTAAATAACAGCCGTAAAAACGCATATCTTCTTTCCATCCATTGTAAAACAATAGAAAATGACCACCTTCCTGATCTTTGACAGCTTGGTGAATCACCATAGGTTTATCAGAATTCGTACCTCTTGTACGGATTTTTTCAACAATTTCAGCTGCAATTGTTTTGTATTTTTTTACTTTATCCATTTGACAATTTCCCATTTTTTTGTGTGATATACCAAAATACGAACATTGTGCTGTGCCAATACTGCTTGAGTTAAAGTTTCCGAAAAGAAAGTTCGGTAGGCAGTTGTTGGTATAGCTAAAAACAAAATTCTATCGTCTTCGGTTTTCTCAATCGCCATTCGATAGTATAAAAATTGCCCCAAAGCCGTATAAAAATCTCCCAGCTGGTAAACATTGATGAAACTTTTGACCTCTACTGCAATTTTTTCTTCCTCTTTTTCTGCTGCAATGAGTCTTTCTGCTCCCAAATCTACTTCAACGGTTCTCTGTCCTGTTTCGATTCGATAAGGGTCGTCTGTAATATCCCAACCATCTTTGATAAGGGCTTCTCGTACTACATCGTGGTATTTGTCTCTCGCCATCTGAATTTTATTTTGTAAAAATAGGGTGTTTGAAAAAATCAAGCTGTCTTTTCCGACTTTCGTTAAAAAAGGGTAAAGAGCAAAAAACAAGGCATTACTGAACAAGCCGAAAACCAATGTTGTCATCACGATTTGTAGGAGTATTAACACTACGAGTACTAACACGACCATTTGAAAAATTACCATAGTTCCACGAACCACCACGAAGTACACGAGAGATACCAAAATTAGGTCCTTGAGGATTTGAAGAAGGGCTATTTTTGTAGTAATTATCATCATCCCAATCTGAACACCATTCATAAACATTTCCACTCATATCATACAAACCCAACTCATTTGCTTTTAGTTTTCCAACGGGTTTTGTTCCCGAATTATTCGTATTTTTCGAGTACCAAGCTACTTCACCTATATTATTACTTCCAGCATATTCATATCCTTGACTTTTAATTCCTCCTCTTGCAGCAAACTCCCATTCTGCTTCTGTTGGCAATCGAAATTTTTCCCCTGTCAGTTGATTCAATTTTTGAATAAACTCTTGTGTATCATCCCAACTCACCGTTTCAACAGGACAATCACTACATTCTTTTGATTTTGTTGAAGGATTTACTCCCATTACTGCTTTCCATTGTTCTTGTGTCACTTCGTATTTTCCGATGCTAAAACTACTTAACGTGACTTCGTAGGCATTATTTTCCCCCCTTTTAAAACTGCCTCCTTTTACTAATACCATATCATCAACCAACTTTTGAATTTCAGGATTAAGTTTTGTTGTTTCTTCTTCTTGCTTCAACCTCCAATCAATCCCCGCAATTCGTTCTTTGACGTACTTTGTACTTTCGTATTTTGCAGCCTCTTCATAGTATTCTTTTGCAGCTTGCCAATCTTTCTGATTGTATTTGGTGTCGGCTAAATTGAGCCAATGAGTGTACTTGTGACTGTACCCATTTTCTTGTTCTACTCCTTCTTCTTCTACAAGATTCTCTTTCAAGGTATCTGTCTCTGCTTCTGAATTAGTTGGAGGTATATCTTGATTTTCTATTGTAGGAACAGGATTGGATTTGGGAACTACTATTTTGGAGATTCCCCAAAAGAATAGACAAAAGAACATCAAAATACCTGTACCTATTGCAGCATATTGAGTTTTAGAGTTTTGTTTTAGAGTTTCAATTTTATGTTTTTTTTCAGCCGTTTTTATTTTCTCTAAGAAAATATCCCTATGAGGGCGTTCTCCTATTCGAGAATAACGCAAACAATTCTTATAAGCAGCAATTGCAGTAACCCAGTTTTCATGTTGATAAGCTTTATCTCCTTCAAGCAAGTATTCTTTAAAATTCAAAAGGCGTTTTTGCTCGGCTTCGGCTTCTTGTTTTTCTAATTCTTCCTTTTGTTTTTTTAGCTCTATTTGCTGAAGGCGCTCTTGTTCTTCTTTCGCTTTTCGTTGGCGTTCCGCCTCCAATCGTTTGCGTTCTTTGACTTTGGCAGCTTGCAATTGCAGCGTTTTTAGGCGTTCTTGCTCTTGGATTGCTGCTATTTTTTGTTGGCGTTCGAGGGTTTCCTGTCGTTTTTTTTCTTTGATTTCAGCTTGTTCTTCCGCTTTTTTCTCCAAAACTGCTTCAATGTTTTCCTGTAGTTTCAAAACAATGTTGGTGTAGGCTTCGGAGCGGTCTTGCCATTTGGTGATAGGTATGCCATCTTTGGGAAGGGCTTGGAGTTCTTTGAGTTCCGTGATTTCCCAAGCACAATGTGAAAGAATAATGGGAATGACGACTGCTTCACCGCTGTCGTGACGCACCAAAGCATCTGCCATTTCTTTTTCGTAGAAATAGTCGGAGGCAAGGGAATTGGCACTTACCAATAGCAAAATGATATCAGCGGCGTGTAGATTGTCTTTGATTTCTTTTTCCCAAGGTTTGCCTGCCAAAATATTTTCATCGCTCCAAGTTTCTATTGAGTGATTGCGCTCAATGGGTTTGAGATAGGTGCGTAGGTCCTTTAGATAGGCTTCGTCCTTTCGAGAATAGGCAATGAATATTTTGATGGGGATGGGTGCTGTTTCCATAACAGAACAAATATAGGGAGAAAATTGAGATTTTTTGAATGGGTAAATGATAGAGGTGAATTGTTGCAGATTACACACACATTGTAAATGTACAAGGTTAGGTGTTCCGTTCAACTGCTGGCAAAGTCTCTCTCGGTAGGTAGCAAAAACTCGCCGACACCTTCAGGTTCGGCGACGTTTGAAGCGAAACAAAAAAATGGGCAGCCCCTTTCCAAAAAAGAAAGAGCCACCCATTCTAAATATCTCAATATCAAATATCCATTACCTAATCAAAGTCACATTCCCCTTCAACAACTCCCTCTCACCACTTCGATACGTCACCACCACAAAATAAGCATAAGACCCAATATCCAAGTCCTGGTTCTTATACGTACCATCCCAGCCATCACCCACTTCCGAAGTCTGGAAAATGCGTTCACCAAAGCGGTTGTAAACCTGGAAATCAATCGTCTCGATATTTAGACCCATCACATAAAAGCGGTCATTCACCCCATCCCCATTCGGAGAAAAAGCATTCGCCACCAAAGCCATTTCATTGCTCTCCACGATGACCGACACATCCGCCGAAGCCGCACAGCCAAATTCATCCGTCACCTCCACTGTGTATGTCGTATTTTGCTGAGGCGAAACCGTCAAAAATTCGCAGTCCTCACAAGGAATTTCGCCCGTAGAAGCCGACCAACTAAATGTCAGAAATTCACCAATCGTAGCCGAAATATCCACAGGAATCTCCAAGCTTTCGCCCAAAGTAAGGCGCACATCCTCAATCGTTTCCACCACCATATCCGAAATCGAAACACCCATAAGCGTACTGCCATCACAAATTGCAGGGTCGTTCGACACCGCCAACAATTGCACCTCATACATTCCCATCGAATCAAAAACCATTGTGAAAGGTTCAGCACCAATATGTTCCCCAATCGTGTCGCCATTTTCCATATCAATGAACGTCCAGATATAAGCGATATTTTCCGCAATGCCACTCGCTAAACTGAACTCAATCGCATCCCCCACACAACCATCCGAAGCCGTTGCCGTAAAGCTGCTTTCGGCAGGAATCTGCAAGCTCAAATTGAAGGCAGTCGGCGAACTCACACAGGTACTGTCCGATTCATTCACCGCCACTGCAAAATAACTCCCAGGTTCATCCGTCAAATAAGTCGAACCAATCGCCACTAAATTGCCGCCTTCCACCGCATCGTACCACTTAATCAAAGTGTTCGACAAAGCCGTCAGCACAAACTCCACAGGTTCACCCGAACAAGTCACCGCCGATTGAGAGGTCAATGGAATCGGTGCTTCTGGAGGCGTACAAGCCGTACAATCTATTGCCGTCAATGTCACCGCCACTCTTTCACTCACACAATCCGTTGTCAAATCCACCATTTCAGCATAGTAAGTGCCTGCCGTTGAAGGAGTAAAACTTTTGCCCGTTGCCAACAAATTGCCGTCTGTTTCGGCATCGTACCAGCGAATTTCAAAACCCGTTGAAGCAACCAAAACCGAAATCGGTGTAGGCGTTTCGTCTTCACAATATTGATTATTCGTCGCACCAATTGGAGGATTCACCGTTGGGCAATCGCAATTTGGAGGTCCGAAAGTCGCACTCACTGAACAACCTGCTTCATCTGTTGCCGTAACTGTTACGCTGTTGCCTATTTCAATGCCACTAATTCCGAATAATCCAAATGCAAATTCTTCAAGCAGTAAATCACCTACATCTATGGTGAAAAAACCTGTACCACCACTTAGGCTGAATTGCAAGTTATAGGTCAAACCACCTGCGCTACAATAAGTATCACCTCCACCAAGTACGATTTCTGGATTTTCCGAAAGCGTCACCGCTACTCTTTCGCTCACACATTCGTCCGTCAAATCCACCATTTCGGCATAGTAAGTACCTGCCATTGAAGGA
>JBMYXW010000138.1:0-7123 GCA_049608825.1 Chitinophagales bacterium | reverse complement strand
CCCGACATGGACAAGGAATTTTATTGGGTGGTGTAGCGGGTGTTCCACCTACCAAAATCGTAATTTTAGGAGCTGGAATTGTAGGCCAATTTGCCACTCGAACAGCTTTGGGTTTGGGGGCAGAGGTGCGGGTTTTTGACAACAATGTGTATAAACTCATGCGCCTCCGCAACAATGTGAATGTGATGGTCTATACTTCGGTTTTGAATCCCGAAACCCTTCAAAAAGAACTTCGTGAGGCGGATGTGGTCATTGGAGCGATTCACTCCGAATCTGGGCGCACTCCTTGTGTGGTGTCGGAAGAAATGGTGGCGAATATGAAGGCGGGTTCGGTGATTATTGATGTGAGTATTGATCAAGGCGGTTGTTTTGCGACTTCAAAAGTAACGAGCCATACCAATCCCGTCTTCAAAAAATACAATGTCACCCATTACTGCGTTCCCAATATTGCAGCACGAGTTGCTCAGACGGCTTCTTTGGCAGTCAGTCATGTATTGACCCCTATTCTCCTCCGTTCTCAAAAATTCGGCGGTTTGCAGAATTTTTTGATGCAAAATGGAGGAACTCGCAATGGGGTTTATATTTACAAAGGTTGTTTGACGAATCGACACATTGGTCGCCGCTTCAATCTAAAATATACAGATATTGACTTGTTGATGACAGCGAGTAGTTAGAATGGTGAATAGTGATTTTTTTGGAATTTCACCCAAACAACCACTCAATCGCCCTCGGAAACTCCTTCCCCCAACGTTCTTCATTGTGATGCCCTTCAGCATCGGTTTTAAGCATAACCTGCAAACTCTCTACGTTTTCACGTTGCCAATCAAAAGATTCCTTCAATCGGTGAATATTGGTGAGCATAAAGTCACTTTCTTTGCCTCCACCATACAGATATATCTTTGTTGGAGATGGAGGAAGAAATGTAGTCGCATCCAAATAAGAACCTGGAGCCAACCACAAGGAGGGAGATAATATCATCGCTCTTCCGAATACTTCCGAACGATTCAATACGCCATACAAACTCACCAAACCGCCCAAAGAACTGCCTCCAATCCCTGTATTTTCTCTCGAAGGCAAAGTACGGTAACGTCCATCTATATAGGGTTTTAGATATGTTCCAACAAATTTGATGTATTTCCTGCCTTCTTGTTTTTTCTTGTCCGTTACAATCGGGTTGACATCTATCAATCGCTCATTTCCTGCATGGTCAATCGCTACAATAATGACCTTTCCTTTTCCTTTTTCCGCCAATACAGCAAGTGCTTTGTCGATTGCCCAATTTCCATAGGGAGCATTGTCATCAAACAAATTCTGGGCATCTTGAAGGTAAATGACAGGATAGCGCTCATTGGTTTGGTGATAATCATGGGGCAGAACCACCCATATTTTTCGCTTTCTTCTCAGTTGAGGAATATCCCTCCCTTCTGTTGCCAACTCAATTTTAGGTAGATAAGCAGAATTGTAGGCAACATTGTTTTTTTTCCAGCGAGGAACTTTGTCTTTTGTTACCCCTCTATTCTCTCCAACAGTTCGGTGATGCACACCACATCCATATTCATCTACCTCCACATCGTTCCAGTTACCTTTCACGTATTTGTATTCGATGGTCTGGGGCAATGCAGTTGTTTCATTGAAGGTCAGATGATATACTCCATGACCTATCTTAGACATTTTGTAGGCTTCATCTTCGGTCTTCCATTTATTGAAGTTTCCTGTCAAATATACGGGGCGTTCATCGTCTTGTGTGGTGGTTAATTCAAAAGTTAAGGTATTCATATCGGATTCTTTAAATTTTAGCGAATCGTATTCTTCTTTCCAAGTCATGGTTTGTATCTATTCTATTGGAAAACTGGTGAACAAAGAAAAACACTATTTTCGACTGAAAATAGTGTTTTTCTTTGATAAAGGCTGCAAAGATAACATAGTTTTGAAGAAAGCCGATTGTTGAATGGAAATGAAAATCAAAATAGGAATTAAAATAACTCATTGATTTTCAATGTTATTTTTCTTTCAAATTTAGCTTACACATTTTCAATAACTTTCGATAAATAAAAACCAATTCCTGCCTGCCAATACAAATAAATGCCCAAACCTATGATTCCTGCAATTTTCCCAATAGATTTGGCTTCTTCAGGAGATTGAAACATCATGAAAAAGGGAATAGCTGCAATTAATCCAATGACTGTTCCGACTCCGAGGCTCTGCAACAGCGGTAAAGGATATAAAAGAAAATGTACCAAGAGCATAATAACCAATCCTCCAATGCCACTTGCTATCACAATCGGAAGCGTTGAAGTAGAACCTCTTGCTATAGATCCAAAGACCAAGCCCATATAGAGGAATCCGCTTAATAACGTGAAGATAACTCTTTTATTTTGAGTTACATCAGGCATTGCCAAACTTAGAGCCAAGCCAAATAAAAACCCAGGCAGTATCATTCCCAATACAAAAAGCATCGTTGTGCCAGGGCTGCCAATATTATCCATGTTTCGGCTGCCTTCTTCGGGGCGGAGAAGGAATAAAGCTAAAAAAGCGAGTACTATCAAAGTTCCGCTGATGAGCGAGTTTCTAAAAATTGGGTTCATAATCCACTAATTTACATTGTTCCAGTATCTCCAAACCAAAGGAGAACCAGCAGGAGCATTTTTTCCGTCTTTGCCATCCTTGCCTTTCACTTTCCCTTTTGGTGATTTCTTTTTGGAGTGTTCGAGCGCATAGCTAAAAGGAATAATTCGGTTTTCGCCCCTATCCAAGTCACACTTCCAGCTCATCGTTCCTTCCACATAATCCATTTGGGCCAAAGACAAATCAATCATTTCAATCTTTGCATCGGGATTCAACACACTTGGCAGTTGGTCTTGTATTTTTATTTTAATGGGCACACTCATCGTATTGTTCACCACGATTTCGTACATCTGTGTTTCTTTTTGCCCATTGCCAATAAATTTACCTTCTTTATCGCTTTTCACCAAGTTTCGGCTGACCAATACCCGGCTATCTTTCCCCAAATTGAGGTTCAAAGTTCCGTTAATACCCATTCGGTCAATTTCGATTTGCCCCAAATAAGTCTCTTTGAAGTACAATTTTCCGACTCCTTCAATAATACCCAATTCCGAAAGCCCTTCAATTTTTGCCATCAAAAAGGCTTCTTCCTCCAAAATCGGCATTCCATAATACTCATAACTCGTTTCCAACTCAAAATTAGATACTTCAATCAAATAAGTCTCTCCATCAGCAGGAATATAGTATTCGGCAGTTGTTTGGAATTTTCGCATATTGATAGTAGGCTGACCATCAATAGGAAGATTGTCCGAAAGCTGGACATACAGCTCTTCCATATCATAGTTATCATAATCCTCATCCTCCATAACATCTTCCACAGCCACCGTTTTACCTTCCTTTTCCTCTTTGTATGACTCTACCTCTTCGGTCACTTCTACCATATCGTCTCCCTGCGGAATCCACCTTTTCACCTTCGGTCGAGCAGTCGAAAACACCAACCGAACATCTTCCCAAGCAATTCCTGTATCATTTATCAATTGAGCTTGAAACTTCATATCTATTGGCTTCAAAATATCTGTGGCATTGAGTGTGTAAGAAGGAGTCCAACCCGCATCTGCCACCAAATATGACACCCTCAATTTTTTTCCAGTCACCTTTGAAGACTGAATCGTGATGGTTAATTGGGTTTGAGGAGCAGTTGATTGTTCCTTCATCGCCTGCAGTCTTTCTTGCAAAGTGTAAATCAGTGACTTTTGTTCATCCACCAATTTTTCGGTTTGCGAAAGTTTGCGGTTTGTCATGTGAATACGGTGGCGGTAAATACTCGCTGTTTGCAGCAATTCCTTGAT
This sequence comes from Chitinophagales bacterium, assembly GCA_049608825.1. Taxonomy (GTDB): domain Bacteria; phylum Bacteroidota; class Bacteroidia; order Chitinophagales; family UBA2359; genus JAUHXA01. The sequence continues at coordinate 3,272 of JBMYXW010000138.1, read as the reverse complement.
GCTACCTGTAGCATTACTTGCCTTTTTCAACAATTCTTTTTCGTGAATATACGCATCGTGGTCGTTCTCCAACTCCGTTTGTTGGTCTTCAAAAACCGCCAGTGAATCTTCCAAGGCTTCAATCTGTTTGCGGTCATAACTTCTAATCGCATTGTTTACTTCCGCATTTGTGCCGATGATTTTGATACCTTCCCCTTCCATTTTCACTTGTAGGCTTTCATGATCCATCTTTTCCGACAAATCTTGGATGACAATACGGTTCGTTCCTTCCTTGAGCATTACATCGATAGAACGAAAAACTTCGGCAGAATTGAGGTGGACAACAACGGAATCAATAGGTGGGAATAAATTCTTTTGGGGATTTTTGGCCATCAGTTCCCCACATAGCCATACTAAACTCACAAGAAGTAGTACTTTCTTCATGACATCTGGTTTTTTATTTCGTGGAATTCTTTTACTTGAAACTGGTGGTACTTGCTAAATTAATCAAAAATAACGCCAAATTAAAATAATTATGACATTTTTGTGACCAAAATAATAGATATATGCTTACATTTTAGCAATATTTTTTTGACCTAAAACACACAAGATTCGATGCAGACAACTTCAATATCCCTCCAAAACCTTCAATTAATCGTATTAGATGTTCCTCAAAAAGAACAATTTGTGTCTGGAATCGGCAAGCGCAATTCTCGCAAAACTCTGATTGTGAAATGGACAGACAAAGAAGGGCGAATAGGCTATGGAGAATGTTCCTGTCGCCCCGACCCCTACTATTCTGCCGAATTTTTGGACGGTGTGGTGTTGATGATTCAAAGATTTGTCGTTCCTCAACTCCAATCCTCCCAAACTTACGCTGACCTACTTCAAATTCTTCAAAAAATCAGAGGTTGGAACTTCGCCAAATCTGCCATTGAAGCCGCTGCTTATGATGTATTGCAGCAACAAACAACTGATTCTTTGTTCAATGCCTTACCAATCCACCCCATTTCCAAAATACCTACGGGCATCTCTATGGGCATTTACACCGACAAACAAGAGATGAAAGATGCGGTACAAAAAAACATTGCGGCAGGCTATCGTCGTCTCAAATTCAAGATTTCGCCCAATTCAAATACTGACTATTTTGATTTTGTCAATCCCTTATTATTTAACTCCAATGTGGTCATCAGTTTTGATGCCAATGGCAGTTTTTCGCACAAGGACTTGGACAAGTTTGGCTATTTTGTAAACACCTACAACACAGTCATTGAACAACCTTTTTCGCCAAGTCGTTTTGATGTTTATTTGGCTGCAAAAAAGAAGTTTCCAAATTTGAAGGTTTGTTTTGATGAAGAAGTAAAAAGTATTGGCGATGTGATAAAATTGCACAAATTAGATGTTTTGGATGAGCTTAATTTGAAGGTCGGAAGAGTTGGAGGGATTACCAATAGTATCGAAATACTGCAATACTGTTATGAGCATAAAATCCCTTGTTGGATTGGTGGAATGTTTGAAACAGGCATCGGTCGCTTACTCAACCTTCAATTTGCCTCGTACCTACCCAAAGCTGCAGCCCACGATTTGAGTCCATCCCAACGTTATTTCATGCAAGACATCATTGACCCCGATGTAAAGATGTCAAAGGATGGGTATGTTGATATAGCTGAAACGAAAAAATGTAGAGTTATTTCTGAATTGTTGGAGAAATTTTGTATCTCTGTTCAATCATACAATAAATAAAAACCCGTCTATCGTCCACCGTTAGCCGTCAATCGTACAAAATATATGCTCGACTTTTTAATCAAGAATACCACAGTTTGCACAGGACTATTAGAAAAATCGAAAAAAGCGGATGTAGGAATCAAAGACGGGAAAATTGAAATCATTAGTGACCAAGGCAGTGATAGTTTTGGTCAATTGACTGCAAAACAAGTCATTGAAGGAGAAGGTTTGATACTAACCCCAGGATTTATTGACCCACATGCCTCCACAGGATTCGGTTATTTTTTCCCAAATGCTGCTGACCACAAACTCTTTCAAGGCATCACCACCGAAATTTTCGGCAATTGCGGCACCTCCCCTGCTCCTATTGGTAAACATTTGGTGTCGACTATGAACCGCCTATCCAACGAAATCGGCTTCCCCTTTGACTGGCAATCAACCACTGAATACTTCAATAGAATCGAAAGCAAACTTCAATTTAATATCGGAACATTGGTTGGTCACAGCACTTTACGAGCAGGAAATATGGACGACTGGAACAAACTGAAACCGCAGCAGTTGTCCGCCATGAAAACGGACTTGGCAATGGCAATGGATGAAGGTTCTTTGGGTCTTTCTACTGGTTTGATTTATGCACCAGGCTGTTTTGCAGGAATGGAAGAAATTGTGGATTTGGTGCGAATCGTTGCCGAAAAAGGTGGTGTTTATGCTTCACATATTCGCAACGAAAGAGATAAACTGGAGGAAGCGGTAACGGAAGCTTTGGCGATTGGAAAACAGGCACAAATTCCTGTGTTGATTAGCCATTTGAAGGCAGCAGAAAAAGAGAATTGGGGCAAGATTCCAAACGTTTTGAAGCAGATTGAAGCCTACAATGCTGAGAACACTTTGCAGGCAACAGTGGATGTCTATCCTTATACGGCTGTTTCGACCAAATTACGGGCTTTTGTACCGAAGTATATTTTGCAAGATGGCATTGCAGCCGTTGCCCAAAAAGTGCAACAACCAAGTGTTGTGGCTGATATTGCAGCTTATATCAAATTGAAGGATTACGACTTGAATCAAATGTTGATTATTTCGGATGAATTTGTAGAATACTATGGCAAAACAGTTGCTCAAATTGCAGCCGAAAGAAACCTCAGTTTGGCTCAAACGATTGCTGAACTTTTGACCAAAAGTACTGAGACTTGGGTAGTGTATCATTGTATACATCAAGAGGACATTGATACAGCTGTCAATTGGCACAAAGCCATGATTTGCACTGATTCATGGAGTTATCCCATCAATGCGCCAAAATCTATCGGACAACCTCACCCTCGTTCCTACGGTGCTTTTACAACCTACCTTGAGCGTTATGTTTTGAAGCAAAAAACACTTTCTTGGGAGGAAGCGATTCATAAAATCACGTATTTACCTGCCCAATTTTTTAAGCTCCAAAAACGGGGGCAAATCAAAGAAGGCTTTCATGCGGATTTGGTTTTGCTGAATCCCAAAACTTTAAAAGCAAATGCGACTTATTTGAATCCTCGGCAGTTGTCATCTGGCGTAGAATCTCTCTGGGTAAATGG
>JBMYXW010000137.1:0-7155 GCA_049608825.1 Chitinophagales bacterium | reverse complement strand
ATCCGACAATAGGCGAATTTTGAGATTTTTCTCCATAGCCGAATCATTAGGCTTTGAAGCCATTGTCTCTCCCTCGTCTGCATCGCTTTTCGGAATTTCTTGTGTTCCTTTTACGGAAGTTTCTGCATCTTGCCGATTGCAGGCTGTAAAAACCAAGAAGAATCCGATTATCAAAAAGTAAGCAATGTTAATATCTTTTATGTGATTCATTTTTTTGTTGATTTTGCGCTATTTAAATCTCGCTTTAATATTTACTTCAGTAAATCTAAATCAAGGTAAAGGATATTTCCGACATTGTGAAATCCATTCTTTTGCATTTTGATTTTCACTTTCATTTTAATTCATTCGACAGATTCATTAGGTTTGCAGTACACAAAATATTTTCTTACGATGGCAAAAAAATTGTCTTTGCTTCCAATCGAAACAATGGCGATACGAGAGATACGAATGTGTTTATTGCAGATTGGGTAGAATAAACGCCAACATAGGCATTTACCTAAATTGCTTTCAAACTCAAATCCAAACTCTCATAAGAGTGCGTCAATGCGCCAACCGAAACATAATCCACTCCCGTTTCGGCATAGCCTCGAATGGTTTCAATGGTAATTCCACCCGATGATTCGAGCGTAAATCGTCCATTGACCAATTCAACCGCCTTGCGAGTGGTAGGCACATCAAAGTTGTCGAGCATGATTCTATCCATTTGTCCGACCTTCAAAGCCTCTTCGAGTTCGGTCATATTGCGGACTTCGAGTTCGATTTGAAGATGTTCGAGATTCTTGTCTTTGAGGTATTGACGAGCCGTAAGGATGGCATTGGTGATTCCACCACAAAAATCATGGTGATTGTCCTTAATCATCAACATATCGTACAAGCCCATGCGGTGATTCGTGCCGCCACCTATGCGAACCGCCCATTTTTCGATGGCACGAAAACCAGGAGTCGTTTTGCGGGTATCCAAGACTTTGGTATTCAAGCCCTTTAATTCGGAAACATATCGGTGGGTCATGGTCGCAATACCACTCATGCGCTGCATACAATTCAAAACCACTCTTTCGGCAGTGAGAATCGACTGCTTTCTGCCTTCCACAAAAAACGCTATTTCTCCGTATTTGATTTCTGTACCATCAGGTATCTGAACCTCAATTTGCAGTGTATTGTCGACTTGTGCAAAAATCTGTTGAGCCAATTCTACGCCTGCCAAAATGCCATTTCCCTTGACCAACAACCTCGCCTTACCCATTGCAGTAGCAGGAATACAAGCCAGAGAAGTGTGGTCTCCCTCTCGAATATCCTCTGTCAGAACATGTTGGATAAAATCTGTTAAATTTTGCTTGTTCATATCGTTTTTTATTAAAAGAAACTAAGGTCTTGATATTGCAGTAGCTTGTCTATGAACGGAATAAATTCCGTCCTACTTTGATTGCTTGAATTTGAATTCCTCTTAGACTTCTTGTGTCATGTTTTGTAAATCCCCCAATGATTTTGCCCCAACAGCTGCCCCAATAAGTCCTGCATAATTGCGAAGTCTTGCAGGAAGTATCTCCATCTCTATTTTGGCACGTCCATCGGTTTTATACTTCTGGGCATAAAGTTCGTCAAACTGGGTATCGTTCAGTTCTGGTTCGTATTTATTGAAGCGATGGTCTTTGCTTGCTCCACCTCCTACAATGACGGATTCAGGGGAAAGTAATCGCTGCATACACCGAAGGTATTCTTTGAAGCGTTCGGCTCCCCAAGTTCTCCAATTGATATCAGCTTGCTTTTTAGCAAAACTTGAGGCAAAATCTTCTGCTAGTTCACATTCTTTTCCGTATTTGTCTTTGTCAATTTTGATGTAAAAATGTCCAAATTCTGTATTGGGAACTAAACGTCCATCAATAAACAAAGCCGAACCTATACCTGTACCGACTGTCAAAACCAATGCTACTCCGTCCTTTCCTCTACCACTGCCAAAAGACATTTCTCCAATACCTGCAGCGTCCGCATCATTGATGGCTGCAATGCTTACATCGGGTAAGTTTTTGGATAGAAAAGTGGGTAAATGAATATCCAACCAATTTTGGTGAATATTGGAAGCACTTTTTACAATACCATTCAGAACAATAGCAGGAAAACCCAAGCCAATGATTCCCTTCCATTCGTAGTGTGCTACGATTTTTTCGATAATCTTTCTGATTTCTTTAGGTGTAGGTTTGGGGGCGTTTCTATCTATTCCTATTTCAAACCATAGTTTGTCCTTGTCCAAGTCAGTAGGATATTCTCCATTATCAACTTTTTCCATTGTGAGCCAATCACCAGTTTTCATCCTCCAAGCACCTGAATGAACATCTACAATTGCTGCTTTGATGCCACCACCGCCTACGTCAATTCCTAAAATTTCTGTTTTTAGCATATTTCATGTTATTTTTAGCGAGCCAAAATTAGCCAAAACGCTTAAAAACTAATAAACTCTATCCTTTTCTTTTTTGATTTATTCCAAACTTGCCTCCTTCAATGGAAAGACTTTTTAGTAGGATAAGTAGTCTGACAAGACTATTTTAACAATTGAGTTTTTATAATTACTTGCTTGCCAAGTGATTTTTTTATTTTCATTTTGATTCACTACTTAGCTTCCAATTCGGAATAAACTTGCTATTTTTGCAGCCAATAAAAAATAAATTTTTAATATACGATGAAGACAATAAACGCCTTAGCGTTGATTAACGATATTATTGAAGAAATCAACGAAAATGGATTCCAGCCTGATATGGTTGTTACACAATTGAAAGAATTACGTGGTCATGCCTTGGAGGAGAAAAACCCCGTGGCTACCAAAGCATTGCGTTTGGCTTATGAACATATCACTCTGCACCAAGAATTTGCGATTCAATATATGGGAGATGAGGATGAAGACGAAGATGAGGAGGAGGATGCTGTTGTAGTAGAAGAAAAAGAAACTGCCTCAACGGAAGGCGATGATGCTTCAACAAAAGATGCCGATACTCCAACAGAAGAGGGAGAAATCGAGGGTACTGCAGCAGAAGAAATTGTAGAAGAACCTGAACCTGAGGAGGAAGATGACAATTTCGGTTATTTCCTTGAATTGATTCGAGCAGCTGAAAACCGCTTCAATCGAGCCGAATTGTTGGACATCATCAAAATGCTTCAAGAATACGAATAACTACAATTTCTTAAAATAACGTTTTAAGTTTTTGGAGTAAGTACGACTAATGGGAATTTTATTGCTTTCTTGATTCATAGAGGGATGAAGAGGAATATCTATTTTTTCCAAGTTTGTTACAATCAAATATTTTCGTCGATTGAAGGAAGTACTGCCATTGATGTGTTGAACATTGACCACAAAAGAGTCGTGAACACGCACAAAATGAGTGTTGAGCAACCTCTCCGCACAAGTTTTCAAACTCATACTCAGTGTATAGCTTCTATCCTTCAATCGCACTCTACAATAAGCTCTATTGGCTTCTATCCATAGAATATCACTTAATTCGACCTTATCGTGGGCGTTTCTACTTTTCACAAAAGCATACTTTTGGGATTGTAGATTCCTCTTGAAAATAGCCAACTCTACTCGTTTTTTCAAATCTGCTGCATTGAAGGGTTTATCAACAAAACCATCGGGATTGGTTTTCATTGCCTCTTTAAAATATTGGTTTCCAAGGGATGAAATATAAATGACCGATATTTGTTCTTGTATTTGTATGAGTTTGACCGCTTCAATGCCATTCATCTTTCCTTCCAATTCAATATCTATCAATAAAAGATCTGGCATAAAATCAAGACTGGTATGGACTGCTTCCTCACCTGAAGTTACCCACTTTATGAGTGTGTAACCCAATTTTTTGAGGAGGTGAAGGAGTTCTTTTGCCAGCGAAAGGTCGTCTTCTACCACCAAAATTTTGATGTTGGACATGGAGATGTATTAATTTTGTGGGGTAATTGAGGTAAGCAAAATTATAGATTTTCGAGATTTTCTTTTTGAAATTATGCGGTGATTTTCTTTTGTTTATATTCAGGAAAGTGCATCAAGTCCAAATAGCTTTTTCTTTTGAAAAGATAGAGTTCTGTACCATTTGGAGCTGCAATGCCTGCGGCGGCAAATACTTTCTTTTTTATAGGAATCATTTCAAAATGGGTGGGAATGCCACTCTTTTTCACTTCAATGATTCGCTGTGGCATTTTTGAATCGAGATAGGTGAGTTTCATCCCTTCAAATTGATTGGTTTCATGAATACCAATATTAATCAATCCATCTGAAAGAATCGCACGACTACCAAAATCCTTGTTTTCCCAACTTCTGTAAAATACACAATTGAAGCCCATTTTTTTCCAAAAATGAAGGCTGTCATCTATTTGTAGAGTTGTAAGGGTGAGCTCCGAAAGTTGTCCGATTTTGAGAGAAAAGGAGGAGGAAGAGGACACAGGGAGCTTTTGAAAAATAGAGTGATTGCTGAGAATAATTTTTGTGCCATTTGGCTCTGTAAAAGTAGCTTGTATGCTTTCTTGGTTGGGATGATTTTTGATAGAAAAAGTACAACCTCGACTTTTCAAAGTAGTCAAGGTTTTATTGATATTGGCTTGAAAATAGACAATTCCTTTTCCTCCAAAATATCCTTCGTCCAGCAATAGATGTGTTTTTCCATCTGTTAAAATGCTAAAACTCTCTGTAGCTTGGCAATCAGCTATTCTTGAATAGCCCAGCTGTTCAAAAAAAATAATATTTGCCGTCAAGTTACTGACGGGTAGTAAAATGAAAACTTGCGTACCTAAATTCATAGCTCTTGTTTTTGCAAAATTGTAGTTGAGTGTTGGTATTTAAACTTATTTTCACCCAAGAAAGTTCCCATATTTTTGCAAACAAAACCTTTAAAGTAAAACATGAAACAAATCGGCATTCTTTCTGATACACACAGTTATTTGGATTCCAAAATATTTGACTACTTCAAAAATTGCAACGAAATTTGGCATGCAGGTGATATCGGAACATTGAAATTGGCAGACGAATTAGCAGCCTTCAAACCACTTCGAGCCGTCTATGGGAACATTGATGGGCAAGAGATTCGACAAGTTCACCCTCTAAATGCTTTCTTCAAATGCGAAGAAGTAGTTGTGTGGATGACCCATATTGCAGGCTCTCCTCCTCGCTACAACCAACGTGTTCGAGAACAATTAAACAAAACTGTTCCACGTATTTTGGTGTGTGGACATTCCCACATTTTGAAAGTTATGGCAGTTGAAAGGTACAACAAAATGTTGCACATTAATCCTGGAGCAGCAGGTAATCATGGTTTTCACAAAGTCCGAACCATCATGCGATTGAAGATTGAAGGCAGTCGAATATTTGATGCAGAAGTGATTGAATTGGGCAAAAGAGGAAAAAAATGAAAAAAAAATGGAGGTAGGTGCTAACCTTTTCCAAAAAATGGCAACTATTAGTATGAAGGCAGTGAACAACTGTCTATTAGAATCTTAGCTCAACAACTAAAATATCAAGAAGGATGGAAGCCATTACAATGAAAACTTCAATTGCTACAACCACAAATCAAGCCCACCAAACAAGTCTTACTTTTTTGAAGCAAACAGGACTGTTTTTAGAATCCTGTTTACTTCGTTTCAGCTCTATTCGCAAAATGAAGGTCGAAGTTATTTCCAAAAAAGCTTTGAAGGGAGTGAGCTTTGAAGGTAGGAACTTGAGCAATATGAACTTGAATACATTGAGTCTTCAAAATGCAAATTTTAAAAATGCGGATTTTAGCCTGTCTAATTTGAAACAGACCAATCTTCAAAATACTAATTTTTATGGTGTAGATTTTCGTTATGCAGATTTGAGTCGAGCCGATTTGAGTTATGCCGACTTGCGTTATGCGGATTTACGAAATTCTAATTTGCTGGATGCGAATTTATTGGGCGCAAAACTAGAGGGAGCAAAACTGGACGGAGCAGTTGGTTTAACAAATGGTTTGGTGAAATAAAAAATAGGAATTCAAAATGAATGATTATCTTGGCATTTTACCTTTGCCCAAAAGAATAGATGAACTTTCTCCAAAAAAAGACCTACCAAGACCTCATATACTACAAATTAGGTTCTAACCTCTTCGGCAAGCCCAAAATGTTCGTTTACAGTTTTTTAGTCGATGGAATGTTGATAGACACAGGGCAGCCACACATCCGAAAAGAACTACTAAATGCACTCCAAACCGAGGATATCCAAAAAATCCTTGTTACCCACCACCACGAAGACCATTCTGGCAATATTGAAGCCATAAAGCAGCTCAAAAATATTGAAGCTTATGCTTCTCCCCTCTGCTGCAAATTGATGCAAAATCCACCGAGAATAGAACCTGCTCGTTTGGTGACATGGGGGCAAATGCCCAAAGCTCAATTGATTCCATTGCCCAAAAATGAACTTCTGCATACATCAAACGGGCTGTATAAATTTGAAGTAGTGGATACACCTGGACACGCCATTGATCAAATTAGCCTCTATGAACCCAATCGGGGATGGCTTTTTTCGGGTGATTTGTTTGTACATGATTACATCAAAGCGTTTATGCGAGATGAAAATATGGCAGAACAAATCAATTCTATCCAAAAACTCCTACAATTTGATTTTGAAGTGCTGTTCTGCAACCACCAACCTGTCTTCTCCAATGGCAAAAAACGACTGCAAAACAAACTTCAATTCCTACAAGATTTTTATGGAAAAGTCGAACGAGAACACCACAAAGGACTGACTCCAAAAGAAATAATGCAATCTTTGGGCTTGAAGGAAAATCGGTTTTTGCAAGCCTTTTCGTTTGGTCAGTTGAGTAGGATGAATATGGTGAAGTCGGTAATTAGAGGGCTGGAAAAGACGTAATCTTTTTGCGAATCATACCTCAAATATTATGTAATCGTACATCCTAAATCCACTTTATTCGAGAACCATTTTTGTACGCATATAGGCTCGCACATTGACCTGTAATTAGGGGGATGTAAGACGTAGGATTACATGATGTATGAATTTTGATTTTTTAAAATAGAACAAAGAGAAGATTATTGTGATTTGACAATTATGTTTTTAGCTAAACATAAGGCATTAAGTATTTTTGCATTACCTCATAGACTTCCTTCAATGCATCTTCACTCAAGGTCATGTCAAAAGCCGCCAAGTCT
>JBMYXW010000136.1:0-7162 GCA_049608825.1 Chitinophagales bacterium | reverse complement strand
AAAACTTGTGTGATACGGCTTTGGTGGTCGTCAATGTGATTGAAGAAGGAGAAAATCAAGCTCCTATTGCAGTCGATGATGAAACAACAACAGAAGTCAATACACCGATTAGCATTGAAGTCTTGGCAAACGATACTGACCCCGATGGTGACACTTTGACCATCACCGACATCAACGATTTGCCTTCAAATGGTACGGTTTCGATTGAAGAAAATACAGTGATTTACACACCGAATACGGATTTCATCGGAGTGGATAGTTTTGAATATGTGATTTGTGATACCCAAAACTTGTGTGATACGGCTTTGGTGGTCGTCAATGTGATTGAAGAAGGAGAAAACCAAGCTCCTATTGCAGTTGATGATGAAACGACAACGACACCAAATACACAGATTGACATTCCTATTTTGGACAATGACAGCGATCCTGATGGTGATGAAATTGTTTTGACAAGTATCACCGTTTTTCCTCAGAATGGTACGGCAGAATTCAATGTGGACAGCTCTGGAATTCTTTATACGCCAAATGAGGATTTTGAAGGAATGGATACTTTGGAATATGTGATTTGTGACACCGATGGTTTGTGTGATACAGCTTTGGTGGTGATTACGATTGCCGAATCACCTTTCCCGATTATTGCAGACACAACGGATGAAGATACACCTTTGACAATCTGTGTGGAAGAGTTCCTTGACACGATTAATTTCCCGATAGATAGCATGACCATTTTTGTTTTGCCCGAAAACGGAACCGTTTTGATAAATGATGTTGCGATTTTGAGTGACTCCTGTTTTGTCTATACGCCTACCGAAGATTTCAATGGAAACGATAATTTCTTATTGGGTATCTGCAATGTGGCGGAAAATGTTTGCGACACGATTACGGTAAACATCACAGTATTGCCAGTAAACGATGCGCCAACTGCGGTGGATGATTTGACAAATACGGATGTGAACACTCCCATTGTGATTCCTGTATTGGACAATGATTTTGACATAGATGGAGATTCTTTGGCAGTTGTGACTATTGAAATTGCACCTTCAAATGGTGAAGCGATTATCAATCCTGATGGAACGGTGACTTATACGCCAGATGAAGACTTTGTAGGAATTGACACTTTTGAGTATGTGATTGCAGACCCCGATGGTTTGACCGACACAGCAAGAGTTTTCATCGGAATTGGAGAAGCGATTGGCATTATTGCAGTGGATGATTCGACGAGTACCCCAATGGAAACGCCTATTGATATTCCTGTATTAGACAACGACTTATTTGGCAATTTCCCAACGGATTCAATAGTTATTATCATTTCTTCCAATCCTTCAAATGGCATTGTGGGCGTGAATGGAGATGGCATCAAAGACACTTCAATAACCTACAATCCTTTACCCGATTTTATAGGAACTGACACTTTTGAATACGTGGTGTGTATTGCAGAATTGTGCGACACTGCTACGGTTATTGTGACGGTGACAGAAGAAGATACGAGTTGTGAAATATTTATACCCAACGCTTTTTCTCCAAATCAAGATGGAGTAAACGATGAGTTGATGATTCCGAACTTGAGTGCTTGTTTCCCTACAAATGAATTGATTGTCTTCAATAGATGGGGTGATGAAGTATTTAGAAGACAAAACTATGATGATTTGGATGAACCTTGGGATGGTACTTTTCAAAAGAACAAAGAGGATGTACCTGACGGAACATACTTCTATATTTTGACAGGTCAAGACGAAGAAGGTGTTGCTTTGGAGCCGAGGTCTGGGTTTATTGAAATCTGTCGTTAGACGGTTTACGACTGACGATGGACGACTGACGGTTAAAGATTTCAACTATTTCGTCCGCCGTCCATCGCCTACTGTTTCAAAACCCATTCAAAACTAATTTTTTCGTACCAAGACCGTTTTACATAGTTCGTTCACCGTCTATCGTCAAACCGTCTGTCGTATAAAGACAAAACACAATGAATAAGCAATTTTACCAGCTCTCTATATTCTTAACAGCCTTCTTATTGTTCTTTGCTTTGGCGGAAGAAAAAACGGTAGCGCAGCAAGATGCCCGATATACGCAGTATATGTTCAATGGTTTGTTGTTGAATCCTGCTTATGCAGGAAGTTCGGGAAATGCCAATATTTCGGCTTTTTACCGAACACAATGGGTCGGATTGGATGGTGCACCTACTTCAATCACTTTAAGTGGTCATGGTGCATTGGGCGATGATGACCAAGTCGGTGTAGGCGGTTTTCTTGAATACGATGACATTGGACTGCACAATACGCTGCGGTTTTTTGGAACATACTCCTACCACCTCAAAATTGGTGGAGGCAAACTGGGAATCGGATTGCAGGCAGGTGGTGCAATGTTCAATGCAGATTTGAGTCAAGCACAAACGACAGGAACATCTGGCACAGACGACCCTGTTTTTCAGAATGATTTGAGTCGATTCATGCCCAATTTTGGAATAGGATTGTACTACCACAGCGAGCGTTTTTATTTGGGAGCTTCTGTTCCACAATTGCTGACAAATCGCCTCAAAAGTGGGGAATCGAGCATCAGTTTGGTTGGACAACAGTATCGACATTATTTTTTCACCACAGGAGTTGTATTGGAACTAAGCGAAAACTTCAAAATCATTCCTTCGGCTTTGGTCAAAATGGTTCCAATCAATGCACCTATACAAGTGGATTTGAATGTGAACTTGATGTTTGCCAATGCCTTTTGGGTGGGAAGTTCTATTAGAATGAGTGAAGAAATGAACCCTGAATCACTGGATTTCTTGTTGGGTTTCAAGTTGAAGAATGGATTGAGGATTGGTTATTCTTATGATTTGACCTTATCTGATTTGGCAGACTTCAATAGTGGTTCGCATGAAATTGGTATTGGATTTGATTTTGGTGGAGGTGGTGATAGAAGGATTATTACACCGAGGTATTTCTAAGAATGTGTTTGGGTGTTTATGTTGGTAATTGTGTTTGGGTTGATAAGCGTGTTTGTAGAGACGTTTTAGTAAAACGTCTGTACGTAGAAATTTTGAATGATATAATAATTTATCAATAGAGCAATAAAACGAAAATGGAATCAAGGAGAAACGTCGTTAGGAAAGCAATCATCAGCTAAGGTGAATAAGAAGAATAAGATAAGAATTAGCATGGAAGTATAGTGCCTCACAATGTCGGTCATGAAGAATGGGCTTGCTTTAGGCTGGCAGTAAGGCACTTGCTCTGTGCGCTTTTTAGTTGTAATTGTTTTTCATAATAGTTCTTTTAGTAGAGAGCAGGCACAGGGCGTTTAGCCTCGTGTTGAGCGATTGACTGTATGGGCTTGCAGTTGCGTTGTTCATAATCGGGGTGTCCTGTGCTGTTCCTACTATTTGTCATTATTTAGTTCTTTAGTTTAGTGGAAAGAAAGCATAGAGCTGGGGGTTTTTTAAGTCGTCTCTTGTAAGGGCTTGCTTGAGATGACAGTTTTTAACCCTCACTCTATGTATTTCTTTTACCACCAGTAGTGTTTTTGTGTAAAACAGTAATGCAGTGAGGCAAATCACAAAATAGCACATAAAACTTTCCAAATAAAGAAAGAATAAACCACTGATAATCTCAATACAATCAGTCAGTTAAACTTCAATAATGTCAAATTATTTGTGCGTATGCACTTTGCCGTTAAGAGTTCTAATAGATTATGTTAGTTACCTTACGGATTGGTTTTCTGAGGAAAAATTGTGGGTTGGTGTGTAAACACAGTGTAGTGTTGAGGAAAAGTGTAGCTAAAAATCAAACCAAAGGTAAGGGAAAGATAGAATAGAAATAGAATTTATAAAATATTTTTTTTATTCTTTCATGTAATCTTTCACATGGTGCGGAAATTCTTCTTCATAGAATGGACTCGCTATTCCTATTATTTCAATTTCAAACCCTTCGCTATCCATTCCCGATATTTGGTGTCCTGCTCCTTTTATCTCAATTCCTCTTGGTGAAATAACTTTCAACTCTTCAATTGTACTACCTGTTGCAATAAATTTATCTTCTGGGTAATCATCCCCTAATTTAATTTCGTTTTTATTGCAGTATGATTTGATAAATTCGTAATTAACCTTCTCATTTAAATCAATTATTTTTCCAAAAACAACTCCCATCGGAGGGTCTGCTTTTTCGAGTTTGGTCTTCCCAATCATTTCACCTTCAAGCTCTATTGCATATAAACTACTCATACAATTTCTTATCAGTAATCTTCTTCTCCAACAATTCAGAGCCACCTCCTTTTGCCTTCGCCTTCTCCCAATTGCTCACTGCCTCTTTGATATTGCCCAATTTGAAGAATGCATCTCCCAAATGTTCCAAAGTCGTAGCACTTTCTCTATCATCTGCTTTAAGCGACTTTTCGAGCCATTTTTTTGCATCTTCATAGTTGCCCTTTTGGTACATAATCCAACCATAAGTATCCAAAAAAGAAGAGTTATTGGGTTCAAGTTCGTTGGATTTTTTGGACATCGTTTCAGCCTCCTCCAAGTTTTCATTGCGAACCGACAAAAAGTAAGCAAAATTATTCAGCACAGTCGCATTACTCGGACTGATTTCCAATGCCTTCTTGAAGTATTTATCCGAGTTTTCGTAGTCTTCTTGCGTATTGTAGTTCTCACCCAACATCGAATACATTTGCGCTCGTAGTTCGGGATTTCCAACGCTTATCATTGCACCTCTTTTGAGGACTTTCGTTGCCTTCTCATATTTTTTCATTTGCGTCTGCGCCAGGCCATTGAAGTAGTAAGACATGGGCTGGTTCGGAAAAAGCTCCATGACCAACTTGCTGTCCTGAATAAGGTCATCGTATTTTTGCATTTCAAATTGAAGCAATAGTACCTGCTGCCAAACCTCCAAACGTTTCTTGTCCAATTCTGCCGATTTGCGAAAAGCTTCCAATGCTCCTTCCCTTTGATTATCTGCCGACAATAAATCGCCATACAAGGCATAGGTCATAGATTCTTTTTCATGCACCGATTTGATGATGTTCATCAAACGAAAAGCCTCTTTTTTTTCAGTTTCGTCTGCTCCTTTTCGGATGCCTTCGATATAAGGGTAAAATATTTTGGCTTTCAAGTCAATTGGCAATTCTGGATTGTTCAATGCCAATTCCAGCGTTTCGAGATACTTTTCTTCATTGCCTTCTTTTTTGTAAAAATCTGCCATTGCCAACTGCGACAAAGGATTTTCGGGAGATGCTTCCGCCAATTTTTTATAGACTTCAATCGCCTTATCTGCTTTTCCTGTCTGCTCATACAGTTCTGCCAAAAGCTGATAATAGCGGGTTTCTTTTGGAAATTCGGTAATCAATTTGTTCAATTCCGCAATTCCTCCCTCCAAATTGCCCGTCTGAATATACAAGCGTTGTTTCTGCAAACTCACATTTTCGGTAATTCCAACCTTTGATTCAATGAGATCATAAACCTTAATTGCCTCCTCCATTTTATCTGCCTTGATAAGCATATAGCCCCAATCAAAATAGTATTCATAATTATTGTTGTCTTGTTTCACCATCGCTTCATAGACCTGAGCCGCATTCTCAAAATTTCGATTCAAAGCCAAGGTTTCTGCATACAAAAACTGATACCACTTATTGCTGGCATCCAATTCTGCTGCCTGTTTTGCATACTCCAAAGACCTCTCTTTGTCTTGAGCATCAAAATAAATCTTGGCAAGCTCGTAAATTGCAGCATCATTTTTGGGGTCCAATTTCAACACTTCTGTAAAAGCCGCTTTTGCAGATTTCATATCGTCTTTCAGTTTTGCAGTCATGCCTTCAAAAAACAACTGCTGCGCTTTCATTTCTTGCCCTTCATCCATTTTAGTAGATGCCGTCTTTGTCTTTTTGTCTTTCTTCTTTTTCGATTGAGCAAAGGCAGGTTGGACAGTGATACAAAAAGCACACACTACCAATAAGCAAAAAACAAGGGGATTTATAAATTTAGTCTTCATTACGATTGTGTTGAAAAATCTCCTACATTGAGGGTTTTGGTTTGACCTTCAAGGCGCACCGAACTGCCAATCATAGAGTCCATTAGTACTTGATGGCGAATGTAGGAATTAGATTGAATAATACTGTTGCGGATAATAGAATATTCAATAATTGTTCCTGCTTCAATAGAAACATGAGGTCCAATCACTGAATTTTTGAGACGCACACCCACTCCAATGTAGCAGGGCTGGATAACTGTTGTATTTTCTATAACAGCAGAAGGCGAAATCAGTTCTTCCGCCTCTTTGTTTAACTCCAAAATGCGTTGATTCGTATGCAGGCAAGCCGTTTTATTTCCACAGTCCAACCATTCTTCCACAATTGCTACGCCAAACTGTGTATCTTTTTGGTTCATAATGTCTAAAGCCGCCGTCAAATTATACTTACCACTTTCCGACAATTCATTGTCTAAGAGATATTGCAGTTCATTTTTTAGATACATTCCATTCCTAAAATAATATACGCCAATAATTGCCATATCGGACACATATTCTTCGGGTTTTTCAACAAACTTGGTGATAACATTGTTATCGTTCATTTTTACAACGCCACAACCTTTGGGTTCATCCAATTTACAAGTCCAAATAATGCCATCTACATCTTTTTCTACATCCAAACTACCTGTAAATATCGTATCCGCAAAAACAACTAAAACCGACTCATTCATCAAGCTTTGGGCACAAAGAATGGCATGAGCAGTTCCCATTTTGTGTTCTTGGTACAAAATATGACCTTCTGCCCCTACACTTTTAGCTATTTGCTCCAATTGATTTTCAATCTCTTTGCCAAAATCTCCCACTACAAAACCAATTTTTTCAATCGGTTCTTCACTTGCCTCTGCAATGCTCTCGACCAAACGCTGAATAATGGACTTCCCTGCAATGTGTAGCAAAGGTTTTGGTTTGGTCAAAGTGTGAGGTCGAAGCAAATGACCTCGTTCTGCCATAGGGATAATTATGTTCATTTGAGTTATTTTTTATTTTTCGGTGGACGGATTATAAGGTCTCTATTTTAATCTACTATCTTCAAAGGTTTGGAATTTCAATGAAAAAAAAATCCTCAGTGTCAATCAGTCCAACCTCAAAAACCTTTTACCTTATCGTCCACCGTCTATCGTCCACCGTCTATCGTCAATCGTCAATCGTCCACCGTC
>JBMYXW010000135.1:0-7212 GCA_049608825.1 Chitinophagales bacterium | reverse complement strand
TTTTGACGATGGCGATTGGGTACACCTTAGAAAATCCAATACAGAACCGATTATTCGCATTTATTCAGAAAGCAGTTCTCAATCTACTGCCAATTTTATGGCAAATCGAATCATTAAGGACATACAGGAGATGATTTGAGAATAAGACTAATTTTCACTTCTTTTGGAACGTTAATTCACATCATCATCGTCCACCATCAAACACAACAGCCCCGCCAACATCATCGAAACACCTCCTACAATCAAGGCATAAACCGACACATTGCCAAAGAAAGTCGACAGTATAAAGCCCAAAATACCTGCGGCTACAATTTGTGGAATGACAATAAAGAAATTGAAAACGCCCATGAAATAACCCATTCTTTCGGCAGGTAAACGGCTCGACAGCATGGCATAAGGCATCGACAAAATACTCGCCCACGCTATTCCCACACCAATCATAGACACAATCAACAGGTTCGGGTCAGAAATAAAGTAAATCGACATCAAACCAATTCCACCACAAAACAAGGCTACCAAATGTGTCATTTTTCGGCTGATTCGTTTGGCTAAGACAGGCAATAGAAAAGCGGCTAAGGCGGCAATTCCATTGTAGGCTGCAAAACAAATACCGACCCAATCTGCTCCTTCATTGTAGGCGGCAGAAGTGGTATCAGAAGTACCATAAATATGACTTGTGACAGCAGAGGTCGTATAAATCCACATCGCAAACAAGGCAAACCACGAAAAGAACTGAACGACTGCCAATTGCATCATCGTTTTGGGCATGGAGAATATACCTTTGAAGGATTCGATTAGACCACCAAACACTCCAACTCTTGCATTTTCTTCTCGGAATTTTTCGAGGTCATCAGGTGGGTATTCTTCCGTTTTGACGACAGTCCACAAAACCGCAAAAAAGTAGGCAAAACCGCCCACATAAAACGACCATTTGACCGAATCAGGTATCACGCCTTCGGTAGCAGTATTGGCGACTCCCAACCAATTGGAGAAAATATAGGGCAAGGCAGAAGCTACGACTGCGCCTATTCCAATAAAAAAACTTTGCATCGCAAAACCATCTGTTCGCTGTTCATTCGGCAACATATCTCCAACAAATGCACGAAAGGGTTCCATGCTCACGTTGATAGAGGCATCCATTATCCACAGCATCAAAACCGCCATCCACAAGGCAGAAGAATTGGGCATCAAGAACAACGCAATCGTTGCGAGTAGTGCGCCTATGGCAAAGAAAGGTCGTCGTCGTCCCCACTTTGGATGCCAAGTTCGGTCGCTGTAATAGCCAATAATGGGCTGAACCAATAAGCCTGTCACGGGAGCCGCCAACCACAATATCGGCAAAGCGTCTTTGTCTGCGCCCAAGGTTTCAAAAATTCGACTGACATTGGCATTTTGCAGGGCAAAGCCAAATTGAATGCCCAAAAAGCCAAAACTCATGTTCCAAATTTGCCAAAACGACAGTTTTGGTTTTTTAGAACTAATTGATACTGATTGCATAGGTTAGAATTCTTGTTGAACGAAGTGTTAATATTACAAAACTTTTTGTAGTTTTCACTTAGAATATTCGTATTTTTAGATATTGTTCAACAAACCCTATAAAAATATGAAATCCTTTAAAAACTGGAATTTTGAAGAAGTCGAAGATACTTTTGGAATAGAAAAAGTAGAAAATCATCCTATTCTAAAAGAATGGTTGTCTTCCAATTTTGAACCAAACGAGGTCGAAAGAGATTCACTCACACACCTTCAACAGAAATTGCGAAGAGAAGTAGATATTTTGAATGAAGAGGAATTGAAGTTTCGATTTATTGGTGAACTAATCAACAAAATAGATTTCTTTAATCCCGAATATCGTTACTTTTTAGACCGTAAATTAGGTTTCAAAAAAGAAGGAGAATTGATTGAAGGAAAGGTAGATTTTATGGTAGCAAGAGGAAAGCAAACTCCTAAAGAACCCTTTTTCTTTTTGCACGAATACAAAAAAGAAAAGGGCTACAGTGACGACCCGCTTGGACAGCTACTCGTTGCAATGATAGCCGCACAAACCCACAATCAAAACGAACATCCTATTTACGGTGCCTATGTCGTGGGTAGATTTTGGTTTTTTGTAATATTGGAAGGCAAGGAGTATGCAGTTAGTTTGGCTTATGATACCACCCGAAAAGCTATTTTTGAAGTGTTTGGCTTGTTGAAAGCAGTGAAAAATTACATCGACGAATATATCCGAGAAAGCAAAAAATAAATAAAAAAAAATGAATAAATACCGTTTTCCCCATTTACCACTCATTTTCACCGCCCTTTTGTGGCTCACAACAGCTTGTTCCTGCAAGAGCCTCGAACCGCCACAGCCCAATGCCAGCTATGACGACTACGAAGCTCCGCCTTCTATCGTAAATCTCCCGATTAACATCAGTATTGAAGACATCGAAAAGAACCTCAATTCACAAATGACCGATTTGATGTATGAGGACATGAGTTTTGAAGACAATGGCAACGACAATTTGATGCTAAAGGTTTGGAAGAAGGGCGATGTGGATTTGCGATTGCAGGGGAACAGTATTGCCTACAGTGTGCCTTTGAAGTTGTGGTTGAAGAAAAAAATCGAAATCAAACAGTTTGGAATGAACCTTTCGGATGTGAGAGAAGTAGAGGGAGCGATTCGATTGGATTTCGTGAGCGACTTCAAAATCAACCCAGATTGGAGTATTGCGACCAAAACTGTTTCTGATGGCTACAAATGGCTCAAAACGCCAAGTATTAAAATTGTGGGTTACAGTCTTCCCGTTACTTTTATTGCGGATATGCTGATGGAACAAAACAAGGAAGGCATTGGAGGACAGATTGATGCGTATGTGAAAGACGGATTGAACCTCAAAAAATACTTAGACGATGTGTGGCAAAACATGCAGGAACCCATGTTGGTCAATGAAGATTACAATCTGTGGTTGTCTATTGTTCCTCAGCAAATTATGCTCACTCCCTTCAATAATAGCTTGGACAGTATTCGGATGAAAGTGGGCATCAAGGCAGTATCGGAAGTGACGATGGGCGACAAACCAAAGGTCAAGAAGAACAAAGACCTGCCTCCTCTCAAAATGATGGCGCAAATTCCAGATGATTTTTCGGTCAATATTGCCGCTTCAATTCCCTACAAAGTAGCTGCTGAAGAAGCTAAAAAAACAATTGTCGGGCAGACTTTTACTTCTGGCAAACGCTCGGTGACGGTGAAGGACATTGACATTTGGGGGCGCAAGAAAAAACTGGTCATCAAAGCAGAAGTCGAAGGAAGCATTGACGGTTATGTGTATTTGATTGGCAAACCTGTGTATGATGCCGAAGAAGCAGTGGTGAGATTAGAGAATTTGGATTTTGATTTGGAAACCAAAAATGTGATTCAAAAAACAGCGGCTTGGCTCTTCAATGCCAAAATCACCAAACAAATGGAGCCTTACCTTGTGTTTCCATTGGAGGAAAGCATTGCAGATATGCGGAATCAAGTAAAAGAGCAATTGACCAATAGCAAATTTGACAATGGCATTTCATTGACTGGCAAATTGGACAAAATGGATATTGAAGAGATTTTCTTAGCACCAACGGCTATCAAGGTCGTTGTGGGTTCGAGTGGGAGTTTGAAGGTGAATTTTGATGCTTGGTAAGTGTACAATTTTGAATGTTGAATGAAAAATTTTGAATAGGTACTCAACCAGAATTAATGGTATATTTCATTTTGGCCAAAACATTGATAAGCAAATATTTGCAGCCTGACTCCTGACACCTTATTTCTGACTCCTTACTTAAATTAGCAAAAATGGCAAACAACAAAATGCTCGTCAATGAGCGACAACGAGATATAGGCAATTTTTTAGTTGGCAGACTCCTACCTTTCCGAAAAAAACGACAAGTCGGACCTTTCACTTTTATTGACCATACAGGACCTTTTGAAGTAGAAAAAGAAAAAACCGTCAATGTCAATCAACATCCTCACATTGGTCTTTCGACTTTGACCTATTTACTCAGCGGCAAAATCGAACACCGAGACAGTACAGGAGCAGCCCAAATAGTCAGCGCAGGTGATGTGGGATTTATGACTTCAGGCAAAGGAGTTACACACACCGAGCGTACACCAATGGAGCTATTGAAGGAAAAAGAAACCATCATGCACGGTTACCAAGTTTGGGTGGCACTTCCAAAAGAGAAGGAGGAAATGGAACCGAGATTTGACTTTATTCCAAAAAGTGAACTACCCACTTGGAACGAAAACGGATTGACAATGACTTTGGTGGCGGGTGAAGGATATGGCAAAAAATCGCCATTGCCCGTTCATTCTCCCTTATTCATGTTGGATGTTCAGTCGGGTGAAGAAGCTACTCAATTGGAGGTTAGAGGTCAAGTAGAAGGCGAAATTGCTTTTGTGGTGACGCATGGAGGCGTGCTAGATGGTGAAGATTGTGTGAAGGCAGGTCAAATGTTGATTTCCAAAACGGAAGATGAATGTCGCATCAGCTTAGAACCCAACACTCGTTTGTTGATGTTTGGTGGACAGCCTTTTGCAGAAGAAAGGTATTTGTATTGGAATTTTGTATCGTCCTCCAAAGAACGCCTCGAACAGGCCAAAGAAGATTGGAAAAACAAGCGTTTTCCGAAAGTACCTGGTGATGAGACGTATATTCCGCTACCGTAAATTAACATAAGAAAAAAATCAAAACCTACCCATGAACTGGCAACAACACATAGACGAACTCGCACAAGACCAATTGGGACTGATAGCCCTTCCTATTTTCTTCATTGCTTTGCTCATTGAAGTCTATCTCGCACGACAAGCCCAACGAAATCTCTATCAAGGAAAAGATACTTTGGTGTCGCTTTCGATGTTGGTCATTGCAGCTTTGGTAGAGTTTTTTCCGAAGCTATTGGCTTTTATTGCCTTTGTCTATCTTCACGAATGGTCGCCTTTGCAGGAAATTGTTGGGCGGCAATGGTGGGCTTGGGTTTTGTTGTTTTTATTGGACGATTTCAGCTATTATTGGTTCCATCGAATGAACCACGAAGTGCGCTTGTTTTGGGCAGGACATGTAGCACATCATTCCTCCGAATACCTCAATTTTGGTACAGCATTGAGGCAAGGAGTCGGTGAAAGATTGCATAAGTTCTTGTTTTGGTTGTGGTTGCCGCTATTGGGCTTCGACCCTTTGATGATTTTTACGGTCATTGGCATCAACCTATTTTACCAGTTTTGGGTGCATACCGAATTGGTCGATAAAATGCCTCGCTGGTTTGAAGCCATCTTCAATACGCCTTCTCACCATAGAGTGCACCACGCTTCCAATATTCGCTATTTGGACCGCAATCATGCAGGCGTTTTCATTATTTGGGACAAAATATTTGGTACTTTTTCGGAAGAAACCAATGTTGACAAACCCGTTTATGGACTCACCAAAAACATCAACTCCTTCAATCCCGCTTACGTTGCGACTCACGAATATGGTGCGATTTGGCGAGATGTCAAACGTGCTGAAAAATGGTCAGACAAATGGAAGTATATTTTTTATGCACCAGGATGGAGTCACGATGGAGAAGATTGTAGAGCGAAAGTATTGAGGAGGAAATCGCAATAAAAAATCACAAATCCATCACCAACTGCAATCCATCCTCTCCTTTTTCCTTCAAATTGGAAATCCCCACACCCAATAATCGCACGGCTTTGGTAGGAAATTCGGGCTGATGCAATAAAAATTCGACAATCGGAAAGACTTGTTCGTAGGATTGAAGCAGGTGATAAACGGTTTTGCTGCGGGTTTGGACTTGAAAATCGTGGTATTTGATTTTGAGTGTTACCGTTTTGCCAAAGGAACGGGTGTTTTTCATGCGTTTGACTACAATTTCGGTAATTTTCTTCAATTGCTTCAACATCATTTCCCTATCCTGTACATCTTCCGAAAAGGTATCCTCCGCACTCACCGATTTTCGTACACGATTGGGTTCAACAAGTCGGTTGTCAATTGCCCTTGCTATTCGGTAAAAATATCCGCCTACTTTGCCAAAGTGTTGAATCAAAGCCTTTTTTGACCATTGCTTCAAATCCAAACCTGTGTAAATCCCCAAGTTTGCCATCTTTTTGGCGGTGACTTTACCAACTCCATGAAATTTTCCGACCGACAAAGTTTCTACAAAGGCAACTGCATCTTTGGGGTGAATGACGGTCAGTCCATTGGGTTTGTTCATGCCCGAAGCAATTTTTGCTAAGAACTTATTGAAGGAAATCCCTGCTGTGGCAGTGAGTTGGGTTTCTTCCAAAATACGCTGTTTGATTTCTTCGGCAACATGAGTAGCAGAAGGAATGTCTTTCTTGTTGAGAGTCACATCCAAAAAAGCTTCATCAATAGAAAGCGGTTCTACCAAGTTCGTATAATCTTTGAAGATTTGTCGAACTTGGTGTGAAACGACTTTGTAGGAATCAAATCGAGGTAAAGTAAAAAGCAGTTCAGGACACTTTCGCTTGGCTATCGAAGAGGGCATTGCAGAGTGTATTCCATATTTTCGGGCTTCATAACTTGCAGTCATTACTACTCCCCTATCACCGCCCCAACCTACTGCTAAGGCTTTATTGCGATATTCAGGATAATCTCGTTGTTCCACAGAGGCATAAAAAGCATCCATGTCAATATGAATGATTTTTCGGTGATTTGGTGGCTTGTTCATAAGGTGGTATTATGTGTGTGTATTCTATAACGTGAATTTACTCAAACTATTGAATAAAAAAAAGTCCATTGATTCTCATTTTAAATCAATGGACTTTTATTTTTGTCTTTCATCTTATATCTAAAGAAATTATTTATTCGACAAAACAATATACTCCCACGGTGCCAATTCCATTTCCATGCCTTCAGTTAAGCCCATTGCACCTTTGGAGAAAACATTCATATAATCTCCCACATAATCTGCTCCTTCAAGCTTCGCTTTTTGTTTTGCAGAAGAAAGATTGATAATGACCACCACTTTGTCGCCGTCCTTTTCACGGGTAAAAGCATAAACATTTTCATCATTGCCCGTAGCAATTTTCACCAATTTGCCACCATGCTCTCCATTCCAAAGTGCTTTATTTTTATGCTTCAAATCGAATAGATGCTTGTAAAAATCCGAATAACTTTTGTCTCCGCCTTCCCAATCAATTTCGTCTTTTTTGAAAAACTCCAATTGCTTGTCCATTCCCAC
>JBMYXW010000134.1:0-7243 GCA_049608825.1 Chitinophagales bacterium | reverse complement strand
AAACATTGGTTTTGGAAACACATGAAATCTTTCGCACCTGATCCTCTTGCTTTTATTATGAAAAACATGGAGGAATTGGGAGACATATTTGATGTCGAAGTTCCCACTCGCAAATTCACAATGACAAGTAATGCTGATCTTATCAAATATGTTTTGCAGGGAAATCACCGCAATTACCGCAAAACTAAAGCTTACAATGACCTGCAATTACTTTTAGGAAATGGATTGGTGACCAGTAGAGGAGATTTTTGGCGCAAACAACGACGTTTGGCTCAACCTGCTTTCTACAAAAAGAATCTCGAAAACCTCTTTCAATCTATGGGTGGAGTTGTGGAAGACTTTATGACCGAACTCAACAACAAACGAGGACAAGAGATAGACATCGCTCATGAAATGATGGCAATTACTGCCAAAATCGCCATCAAATCTCTATTTAGTGCAGATTTAGAAGGTGATTTATTGAAGGTTTACAGCAGCATGACCGATATTCAACGGTATATAGTTTTACGGATTCACCAGCCTATTTTCAAGCCTCTTCACCGCTTCAATGGCAAACACAGCCGTTATGAAGAATCCTTCAAAGTTATGAATGGTATTATCCAAAATTTGATACAAGAACGTAGAGAAAGTGGTGATTCCAAAGATGATTTGCTCCAAATGCTGATGGATTCGAGGTATGAAGATACGGGTGAAAAAATGGAGTACGAACAACTTAGAGATGAGTTGTTAACAATTTTTAGTGCAGGACACGAAACCTCTGCCAATGCAATGGCTTGGACTTGGTATCTGCTTGTTCAACATCCCGAAGTTGTTGCACAATTGAAGGAAGAAGCTAAAAACATACTGAATGGGCGGTTGGCTACTTTTGAAGATTTGAGACAATTGACCTATACTCGGCAAGTATTGGAAGAGGCAATGAGAATGTATCCGCCTGTATGGATTGTCGGCAGAGAAGCCATTGAAGCAGATGAATGGGAAGGTTTGAAAATCAAAAAAGACCAAAATATACAATGCTGTATTTATGCTTTACACCATTCTGAAAAATATTATCCCGAACCCGATGTATTTAATCCCGAAAGATTTACACCCGAAAATGTAAAGGCTCGCCCAAGTCATCACTATATGCCTTTTGGTGCAGGTCCTCGTTTTTGTATTGGCAATCACTTTGCTATGATGGAAATGCAGTTGATTTTAGCTACAATGGTTCAAAGTTTTGATTTTGAATTGGTAGAGGGGCAAAAAATCGTTCCTGAATCTTTGATTACTTTGCGACCTAAGTATGGGATAAAATTGCGGATTCAGTAACAAATAAAAAGTGCTTTAAAAATTTGGTTGGTACGCCATATAATGCGTTGTTTAGGTAAAAGTCTTTTGATCTTTAGCGATTATCAAAAATCAGACTTTTACCTTTTTTTATTCATCATTCACCATTCAAAATTGTTTCGGTACTTACCCCCGAATCACCACTTTTATTCCTTCAATGACTCCTTTTCCTCCACGAATCACCCATTGAAGGGAAAGAACGTTTTCAAATCCTTCCTTTCGGCATCTTCCCCCTAAATAGTCATTCAGTCCATTATCCATACCATTGAAGGAATAAAATTTCGCTGTCTTACTCTTTGCTGTTTCTTTGTGGGCATAAGGAAGATATAAACTTCCGCAATTCTTTTTAACTTATAAACTTTTAGACAGATGAAAAATTTCAAAATGATTGCCTTTCTTTTTGCAGCCCTTACGATGAGCATTGGTTTTACCTCTTGCGAAAAAGACCTCAACGAAATTATTGCAAACGAAAACGATATGACAGACGAAGAATCTGATGCTTCAAAAGGCGAAAATTATGTAAACAAAATCACCAATGACCGACAACTCTTAGTTCTTTCTGCCCCTTCGGTGAACAACGATTACTACTACGAAGATTTTTATGAAATCATTGGTTTTATGGTCGATTATGCCAATACCATTATGCACAACGACAATGTGGTGGTCGTTGCTGACAATGCTACGATGCCTTATTTGAAGGGAAAATTGCCACAAGATGTGCTTTTGAAGTCCAAAGTAAAAGATATTTGGATGCGTGATTTCACTACCGTTTTCCCAAAAAAGATGATACAGTTTACATACAGCCCAACCTATTTGCCCTACAATTTTTCTTCCAATACACAGTGGAGTTTTGTGAACTTCACCGACAAATACGGCTTGACTTATGATTATGAAGATTTGATTTTGGATGGCGGTAATATCGTGGACAACAACAAAAACAGGGTCATTACAACGGAGCGTTTTTTGGAGGACAACTATTTGACAGTCGCACAGGGTAAGCAATTATTGAAAGAAATTTTGGGTGTTCAGTATGTGTCTGTCATTCCTTATGACGATGAGGTAATGGGTCATGCAGATGGTATGGTGATGTTTTCGGACGACAATACCGTATTGGTTAATAAATACGATGAACCTTTTAGAAGTCAGGTTATCAATACTTTGAAGGCAGATTTGCCGAATACCAAAATCGTGGAAACGGATGTAACTTTTGATGATACGGTTTGGGATGATTTTGCTTCGGCTTGTGGTATTAACTTGAATTCAACGGTGACAGACAATTTTATTTATGTTCCTACTTTTGGATCAGCGGCTGAATCTTCGGCCTTGCAGACAATTGAAAGTAATACGACCAAAACCGTCAAAACGATTGATGCACAAGGCGTTTGTCACATGGGCGGAAGTGTGAGGTGTTTGACTTGGCAGGCAATGGGGCAGAATGCGAAGAAGTTGATTGAGGCGGCAAGGAATTACTGATGGAAATGCAAATTCAAAGTACAAACTCAAGCAGATTGACGGCGAAATTTGATTTGGATTAAAAAAGGCAGCAGTGACAAAGTTCATCGCTGCCTTTTTTCATTTAACTGTTGTCAAAAGTTTCATTCTTTGAAAGCAAAACTTCAAAAGTCTCAGTCAGAAACTTATTTTTGAGCTTTATTTTACTGCAAACCTTTAATCCTATGACAACTTCAATTTCAATCGCCTCCATCAAAGAAGCTGCAAAATCTATTCAATCTCAGAGTCAAAACTTCAAGCCTCAATTTGGTATCATACTCGGTACGGGCTTGGGCAATTTGGTCAATGACATAGATATTCGCTATGAATTGCCTTATGCTGATTTGCCCCATTTTCCTGTCTCTACGGTCGAAAGCCACAAAGGGAAATTGATTTTAGGCTACTTGAAGAACAAGCCAATTGTGGCTATGCAAGGGCGGTTTCACTACTATGAAGGCTACACTATGGAGCAAGTTGTTTTCCCTGTTCGAGTGATGAAATATTTGGGGATTGAGCGATTGTTTATCTCCAATGCTGCGGGAAGTTTGAATCCAAATATGGATGCAGGGGATTTGATGATTGTTCGTGACCACATCAATTTGCAGCCCGCCAATCCGTTGAGAGGCAAAAACTTGGATAAATTGGGGGTGCGTTTTCCAGATATGAGCCGACCCTACAATTTAGAGATGATTGAAGCAGGAATGGCGATTGCCGAAAAACATCAGATTCGGTGTCATTCGGGTGTCTATGTGAGTGTTCCTGGTCCCAATTTGGAGACGAAAGCAGAATGTAAATATTTGCATTTGATTGGAGCTGATGCGGTTGGGATGTCGACTGTGCCTGAGGTCATTGCAGCGGTTCATGCACAGATTCCTGTATTCGCAATTTCGGTATTGACCAACGAAAATTATCCACCTAAGCGAGTAAAGGAAGTGACGGTTGCAGAGGTGATTAAGGTGGCATTAAAGGCAGAACCTAAAATGACTTTGGTGATTAAGGAGATGATTGGGGGAATGTAGTTTTAGTTTCTTATCACAGAACAGGGTTTATTCACTTTCAAAAAACAATTCATATTTCTGTAATGCTCCTAAATCCCTGTGTAACATCCCCCCTGCCCCCTTCAAAGGGAGAGTTTTGACGTGAATTTTATCAAGTATTTTTTCATTCAAAATTCCCCACTTACAATTCAAAATTCACTCTTCGCCTCTCTCGCCAAATGCACCAAATCCCAATAAGGCGGACGATAACCTTTTTTGGTTTCATAAGCCTCCGCTTTTTTCTTCAAAACATCTCGAATAGTATGGTGCGTTTTGATGAATTTTCGGATACGCATAGCAGTTGTTGCAGTCATTCCTTCGGGAACAGGGCCTTCTTTACCCAACTTATTCAGTGCCACACTATATCCTTTCGCCAAACGCCCCATAGGAAGTTCGTACCAATTGTAGGGCAAACCTTCACCCTTTTCTGCTCCTTCCAACATAATGTCAATCACTGCATTGTCGAGATGATCTTGGAAAAGCGTTTCTAAGCCTCGCCATTCTGCCACAACCGTCAATTGAGGATCATATTCCAAATCCGAAGGCTCATGTGTTTCAAAAAACTTTACGCCCATCATAGAAAGCCACCTCGCCAATCCAGGGGAAGAAATACTCGAAATTCCCATCCAAAGGTCAATCCCAAAATTGCTGTAAGCCGATGAAACCACTTCGGCACAAAACTGCTTGGAAGGGTCTTTGTAGTTCATCGCAAAGTCGTAAGGAATGTGCTTGGATTCAACAACTTGTTTGGCATTATCGGCAGCTTCATGTGGCAACATTGGATTTTTTTGAAGGGCAGGTAAATTCATTCGAGGACGCAAAATCATCATCCGCAGCTTTTTGTCGTTGATATAGCTGTCAAAGTTGTTGATAAACACGCCTTTTTCAATCCAAGATTCGACAATCGAAGCCTTGCCTGTTTGTTCGTCCACATGCAATAACGAAACGTGCGAAAAATTGCCAGGGTAATCGTTCCCCCTCGAAATCAAGGCAGAGGTCGGTGCACCTCCACGAGAAACCAACATATCGCCACTGTGTACCTTTACACCCAAAATGTCAATGGAAGGCGTTTGAGAAGGTTCATCATAACCCAGTAGCATGGCTGGAATATTTTCGGGTTTGGCTTGCAGTATCAACTCTTCAATCCCAGCACGACCACCATACAGGAGTCGGTAAAGGATATTTCGAGCCTGTGATTGACGCATATCCCAATGTGCGGATTGTCGTTTGACCGTTCTCCGAATTTTGCTAAACAACTGCATATAAGCGGTCAATCGTTCTTCACATGCTCCAATTTGAGGGCCGAGTTGAAAGAACTGTCGTTCTAAAATGGCAAATTGTGTGGCATCGGGTGCTAAGGTATCTTGTGCGATTTCGTCTAAAAATTGGTGAATCGCTGCCATTGCAGTATCTATTTTTGATAGATTTTCGAGGCAATCCATTTCTTTAGCTGCAATAAATTCCTTCTCCAAAGATTCCCACACACTGTCTTGATTCCACACAAAAGGTTGTTTGTCTGCCAATACGGGAGCATCTGGCGCACTGCTCGGAATCAACAAAATCAAATACAATATCACCAACATCAAAAGTATAATACCAAATAGCTTGAACATGAAATCAGAAAATTAGGTCAAAAAACGATAGAAATGGGGAATGAAAGTAGTGATTAAAATGGAAAAAACACACTCTATTTTTTCATATTGGAAATATTTCATAAATAATATTAACACATGTGATTCTCGTTTAAATATCGCTTTGCTTATTCACCCGATGAGGACTTTCAATATTTTAGTTAATAACGCTTTACGTTTTAGCCCTCATCAAATGAATTTTAAAGGTTAATTCCTAACCTGGCAAAGCAAGTACCATAAAATATTAAAGGCTCATCACTGATAGATTTGCGAATTAGGATTACATGATTTTTGATGTTTAAATATCAAAAATCTAAAATGACAAAAGAGGTACTCAACCAAACCTTCAATAAATAACCCAATCCAATCCCCAAATAGTTTCCAATCGCATATCCCATCAAGCCCGATGCCATGCCCGAAAAAACGAGTTGTTTGTTTTGGATGACACTCGCTATTTGTCCCACAAAAACAGGTCCCATAATAGCTGCCGTGGAGGTAATCATCACCGTATCTCGATCAATGCGAAGCAAGGCTGCCAAAAAATAATGCAGTAAAATGGCGGAGAACATAACACAGGCAGTAAACACCAAAATCATTCCGCCCTCTTCTACCAATTTGGAGAAATCTGCCAACATTCCTATGGCGACACAAAAAACGAGCAATAGATACTCTCCCATTTCAAAGCTGCCCTTGATTTGGCGCACTTTTGATGACAAGGAAGCCAATACGCTGAAAGTGGTCAAAGACAAAATAATCCAAACAATATTTTCCAATGAACCACTTATCAAATAAGCTATCCCTACAGAAGCCAAGATAATGCACAGCGTCAAACCTGTGGCTTGGAGAAAGGAAGCTATATCAAAGGTATAAGGGGAATGCTTTTCGTTGGAAATTGTATTTTTTTCTAAGACCTGACTCCTCGCTCCTAACTCCTCGCCCCTCTCATCAGAAGATTGAAATTCGGGCAAAAACTTGGAGAGTAGCGTGGGCGCAAAAGAAGTGAGAAAGAGGATATAAACGACTCCGCAAACGGTGTCTGCTGCATTGAGCAACACCAAGCTTGATTCTTTGGCTTCCAACGCCAAACCTATGGCATTCAAGTTGGGTGTACCTCCTGTGTAAACGCCCACCAACATTGCCGAAAAACGCCAAACATTGGGTATGATTCCTGCAAAAACAACCGCCATAATCGTAGAACTCACCAAACCTGTCAGAATACACAAACCGAAAGACAAAACGGTGCTTTGAGCATGTCGAAACCAAGCGATTAGATTGGTAGAATACAAAAGTAAAGGGATAGCGAATAAAATGGCGGCATGACTGATATTGGTAGCCATGGCTGTATGAATGGGAAAAATATGTGTATTGGCGACAATAATTCCCAAAGCATACGACCAAACTACGGGACTCAACCATTTGATTCGTGGAAAATATTGAAGGAGGCGAATACCGAGGTAAGGGCCCAAAAGAATGAGTAATATTTGGAGGAAAAGGGTCATTTGAGAAAAAATGAAAATGAAAAAGCGATTCTTTGCGTACCCTGTAAAGTTAAAATAATTAATCGTTAAGGTATCATAACCGTCAAGCTAAGGCTGGAAAAGGTGTAGGATGCCCCAGCGAAAGCAATAACGTAGGGCATCGCTCCTCTACGAAGCAAAAAAGACAATATTAGCCCTGAAAGGATGAAAGAAAAAAGGATTTTGAATGCTTACACCCTTTCAGGGCTAATGTTACACTTATGATTGACTCACAGGGCGTTGC
>JBMYXW010000133.1:0-7254 GCA_049608825.1 Chitinophagales bacterium | reverse complement strand
TGTCAAATATACATTTTTTTTAGAACTGATTAGCCCTGCCCTTCAAAGGGGGAGTTTCCTCACTGTCAGTATATTCCCCCTTTGAAGGGGGACTTAGGGGGATGTAAATTGACAAGTTTTGTCATGGAATGATGTTAAGAAATTTCTGTTCCACAGTACTAAGCCTCTGAAAAAATAATTTTTCAGAGGCTTTTTTATTTTAATCCGTGAGAAATGTTGAATTTACTGCAGCATCAATTTCTTCACCACCATTTCTCCGTTTTCAGTCTTCAATTGCAGCAAATACATGCCTGATTGAATGTTTTCAGCTTCAAAATGAATGCGGTGAATCATTTCATTTTCGACAGAGTTGTGGTAAATTCCTCTTACTTTTTGCCCATCTAAAGCATAAAGACCAATATCAACAATGCCTGTTTGGGTCATGCCAAATTCTATGATGGTATAGTAGTTGAATGGATTTGGATATACTTCTAAGAATGCCTCGTCTGCATATTCAGTAGGAGCTTTATTGCTGTTATCTGTGCCACAATCAATTGTTCTACCTCGACCTCTGCTGCTTCGAGGAGGTTTTCGCTGAACCTGATAATCGTTGGCAAAACTACCATTGTCACAATCGGCGACAGTTACATGATAAGTACCAAAAACCAAGTCTGTAATATCTTGAGTAGTGGCACTAAAACTATTGGGTCCAGACCAGTTGTAGGTATAGGAAGGAGACGGAATACAGGGCATTCCTCCACTTACCGTAATGTTGATAGCTCCATCAGATTCATTTACACAGGATTCTTTGGTGATGAGTACATCGGTGATTAAGACATTGGGATTGTCTGCCGAACCAATGCTCCAATTGGGGCTTTCACATCCGTTGTCATCTGTAATGGACAACTCCCATGAAGAGCCTTCTGGATATCGAACTGCATACTGATTGATCAATAGGGGAACTAATGTGATTACTCCTCCTTGTGTATTCGAGAATTCAATGTTGTAGGGTGGAGTACCACCTGTAATCGTGAGGTTGGCAATAAACATAAGATCTACTGCGCCTTGTGTAGTGGTGAATGTGGAGCTTAGGCTAGGGGTATTTGGTACTGTTGTGGTTTGGGGAGTTGAAAGTTCGTAACAGCCCATGTCTATATTCCCAATATCTGACAACAACAGATTGGAGCTGCCCACAGGGGAAGGATTGGGTGGATTGCTGCTAAACTCAACATAACTGTAAAACTCATAACCATCAGGTGCAATTCCAGAAAATACACCGTCTGTATTGATGTATTCGATTATACCTGTAGAGTTGTCCACCAATAGGTAATGTAAGTCATAACCAGCCGCCATTTGGTGGGTATTATTCGTCGTCAAAAAAAGATTGTTAATCGCACATATATTCTGGTTCAATAAAGAAACTGTACCCGCCATTGCCTCACAACAGAATTCAACAACTTCTACTTCATCTGTACCTATACATCCATCCGCATTGGTAACGGTCACAGTGTAGCTGCCTGCTGTGACTCCAATGGTTTGAGTTGTTTCGGTAGTTGACCAAATATAAGTGTCATTGTTGCTGTAAGAATCTGCATCTAATTCCGTTTCGTTTTCCAAACAGTAATCTGTATCTCCTTCAATATTGACAGTAAAACTTAAATTCTCCGTAACTTCCATATTTGCTGTGCTACTGCAATTGTTTTCGTTGGTGACTGTAATGGTATAAATTGCCAAATTCGTAACTGCAATGGTTTGAGTTGTTGCAGTAGTCGACCACAGATAGGTATGGTTTGAAGGGTATGTTCCCACATCCAAAGTTGTGGTATTGATGCAGCTTATAAGTTCTGTATTTGAAGCAATACTTGGAGTTGTAGGATTATCGTAAATAGTAAGTGTGACTGCGGTTCTAACTTCGCTTTGACAATTGTTTGTATTGTCGATAGCTTCTACCCAATAAGTTGTGTTTGCAGTGGGCTGTGGGTTTGGTAGGTAAGTAGTTCCTGTCGTCAATAATACTCCTCCTGTTTCTTGGTCGTACCACGAATACGCTTCTCCATTGTCCTCGACTGCCAAAGGAGTCGTTAGAATATCGCCAGAACAGATGGACTGATCAATAGGAGCTATTTCGGGCAATGGATAAATCGTCAATTGTACCAATACCACATTTCTCGCTCCACATTCTGCAAAATTGTCGCTATCTATGCTCACAAAAAGGAGGTGTGTGCCTGCGCCAAGAAGCGTATAATCGGGCGTAAAACGGTTAATACCTAATATTTCGGAGTACTCAAAAACGCCTGCTTCTTGGGTCAGTGAAATATCGGTGTACCACATATTCACATCATAAATACCCTCTGTATCAAAGGGTTTATTCGTTGCGTTCTCTATTACCTCACCGAAGCAAGTAAATAAGGGTTTGAAGAGTGTATAATTGGTGAAATTGCCATTACCCGACTCAATGATTGGATTGCCAATGATATTCACAAAGGCATTGTTAGGATCTTCAATAGTCCCTTCATTCAAGAACATTCCATCGTTTTCATGTTGTTCTCCGTTTGCGCCATAGGTAGAGGATATCAGCCCCACATTCGTCAAATCTCCTGATGTTGTATTCATCACCTTACTATCTGTGCTGAATACCGAACAACTATTGTTGTTGAAGTCTTTAGTGTTTTCCAAGCCATTGCCTCCAATATCTCGGATGTCAATTGTTCCATAATTGTTCACTTCGCCCTCATTTCTCATTCCAGTACCTTGC
This sequence comes from Chitinophagales bacterium, assembly GCA_049608825.1. Taxonomy (GTDB): domain Bacteria; phylum Bacteroidota; class Bacteroidia; order Chitinophagales; family UBA2359; genus JAUHXA01. The sequence continues at coordinate 4,520 of JBMYXW010000133.1, read as the reverse complement.
CCTATGATGTTTTTGATTTGAAGATTTGCTTCATTATTAATAATCAATTCTCCACCTAAATGGATGGTGACACCTGTATCGTTGTTGAGTTTTTTTGCAGCCCCTGTCAGCCCATCTACAATGACTTCGCCTCCTTTCAAAATTTCAAAAGTTCCTCCATTTTGGATTTCTAAAAAATTAACCACACTTGCAGCTCCTGTTTTATTCATCAACTTTGAAGGAGCTTCAACAGTTGTAATCATCAGTGCGCCACTTATATCAACCGTATTCGAGCTTACTTTCATTCCTATGTTTTCGGTTGTAATAGTAAAATTGCCATTGCTGTTGATAGTTCCGCTTGTACTCACACCAATACTTGCACCGATCATATTGATGACATCCACATCAGAATTGGGTTCGCTGATAAAAGTACCTCCACTATTGACCGCAATACCTGTATCGTTTATCAAGGCTTTGTTTGAAGACATTTTGCTGCCACCACTATCTTCTCCATTGATGAGCAGTGAACTACTAGAAAGCATACTAAAAGTTCCTCCGTTTTGGATTTCCAAGAAATTGACCACACTTGCACCTCCTGTTTTTTTCAAACCCGCAATTGTTTCAGGTTTTGAAATACCTACACTCCCATCATTGGTAAATGTATTGAAAGTCGTGATGCCTGTTGTTTCGGCAGTTACAGTCATATCGCCATTATTGATTACATTTCCTGCATTTTCAATTCCTGTGCCTGTAATATTGATAACTTGTGTGACTCCCAAGACTTCGGAGGTAAATGTACCTCCATCAAAAATTTTGATGCCTATATTTCCATTTGTCAAACCTATTTTTTTCTCCCCGTCAAAAGAAGTACCATCAATAAGTAAAGTATCTCCATTGCTTACTTCAAAAGTACCTCCATTTTGAATTTCCAAGAAATTGACCACACTTATGAGTCCTGTTTTTTCGGGGCTGACTCCATAGCCTTGATTAATTTGAATGAAACCATTGTCGTTTACTATGCCTATTGAAGCCACGTTTATGCCTATTCCATTGGAGGAAACGAACAGTTCTCCACTTACATTCAGTGTTCCTTCAACATTTATTCCCCTTGTGCTTGATTCTATTACAGAAATTTTCCCACCTTCTTCAATATTTAGACTTGCTCCTATTTCGATGTCAATACCAATGGTATTAAAGCTAAGTATAAAATCCCCTCCCTCAACGACAGTTACTTCGGCATTATCTTCAATAACTATGCTGCCTATTTCTACAAATTCATCAATGATGGGATAATTGGTCAAAGGCGCAATATTAGGAACAACTACCTTTTCTCCAAAACTAGGCACAATCTCTGTACTCCAATTATTCGCATCATTCCAATCTGTATTGGCATCAGCACTACCCCCTGTCCAAACAAAATCTGTTATAAGGTTGCTGTTTTCATAAGCCTCCATATCCAATACTTCATCTCCATAGTTTATAGCGTAAATTCTATTGCTGGTAAAAGTAATTATTGCCAATAAAAAGAAAATAGAGAAAATAGTGCTTGTAGCTTTAAATAGCTTTGCTGACATGATTTTTATCGTTTAATAAGGTAAAGCAGTTTTTAGTATCACAATATTACCAAGTTTATCTTCCGAAAACATTGTGCCATCTTTCTCGTATTTTGCCCACGGGCTATTGGCAATATAGAAAAAATCGCTGCCTACAATGACTCCCAATGTAGGTTCGTCAAAAGCAGGATGATGATGGTCAATTATCTGTGAATGTTTGAAAATAAGTTGATCTTCTTCAAAATAATGACGCATCACACGCATTGGACGAAGTCCATTCTGAATAGTAATCAAGCTGTTTTTATGAAAATACATGCCATCAATACCCTTCAAACTTGTGTTTTTAGGAGCAACAATAGATTGTATTTCTTGGCTTGCTAATTCTATTTTGAAAATGCCATTTCGATAGTCAGCAACGAAAAGGTAAGAGGTTGAATCATTAAACGTTATACCTTGTAAAGATACAAAATCGGAATGATTAACGAACAATTCTAAGCTATCAGGCGTGATTTTTATGCAATAAATGTAAGGTTGTTTACTATCTGTGGCATAAACAGTTCCATCTGGGTGAATTTCTAAATCTCCAAACCAATGCGCTTCTTCTTCCTTCAATAGATATTTCTTCAATAATTCACCACTGTCCAAGTCATATTTGAAAATACCTGTTTGACCATCTTTGCTTTCTTCAAAATCAATCATCTGTGGGGCTGCAACAGTTGTAGCCCAAAGCCATCGACGAACCGTATCTATTTTGATGCCACTCACTGCCCAAATACCATCCTCTGCTTCTTCAATAAAATCACTTACATTTCCCTCACTATTTATGCGTATAATTTTGCGGAGGTGAAAACCACTCAAATAAAAATCACCCGTTTTGGCATCAAAAGCTATGGATTCGGGATGCAAATTTTTGACAGGAATGACCATAGCCGTATCGGACTGAATCACAGGAATGGCGATACTATCCATTTTCGCCAAAATCCTCTTGAAGCCCTCCGATTCCCGAATATTGTCCAAATCTGCTTCCTCTCGGATTTGTTCTTTGGCATCAATTAGCAACAATTTTTCCAATGTTTGAACGGCTTTGGCTTCATTTTGGTTAAGCGAATAGGCACAAGCCAAATTGTAGAGAATAGTTGGGTGGTTGTCCCGAATCGAATCCATACTTTGACAGTGCTGCAAAAATGTTTTGAAATCTTTTTCTTCGTAGGCTTTGGTTGCTACTTGATACAGTTCGTTTACTGTCGTTTGGGCATGAATTGAAGCGCTTTGAAGTGTGAAAAGCAGACAAATAAATGTAAAAAAGAAGGTGTATAGTGTTGAATTTGTACTTTGAGTTTGTTCTGTTTGTTTCATGTTGTAAATTATATTAAAGTTAAAAATATTCAAAATTCAATCTCCAAGGTTTCGAGGTGACATCTTCAAAGCGAAGCAAAGAAGGTGTAATCTCGAAGCCGAAAATCGACCGACTAACCGATGAAAAGATGTCGCCCTCTCCATTCTTTCGAGGATTACACCTTTTCACCTTTGTAGTCATATTAAAGTTAAAAATATTCAAAATTCAATCATTCAAAATTGGAAAAATGACCCTCCAAGACCTTCAAGAACAAGGACTCAAATTGTTTGAAGCCATTACAGGCAGCCAAGCCTACGGTTTGGCACTGCCTACTTCTGATATCGACTTAAAAGGCGTTTTTGCTCTGCCACAGACCCAACTTTGGAGTTTGGACTATACGCCACAGGTCAATGATGCCACAAATGACATCGTGTTTTACGAATTGAAGCGATTCATAGATTTGCTCTACAAAAACAATCCGAACCTTTTGGAAATGTTGAATGTATCGGCAGAATGTGTGCGGTTTCGGCATCCTGTGATGGACTTCGTAAAACCCGAATTGTTCTTGTCGAAATTGTGCCACCAAACCTTTGCAGGCTATGCTTTTACCCAAATCCGAAAAGCCAGAGGATTGAACAAAAAAATCGTCAATCCCATGTCGAAAGATAAAAAGACTCCCCTCGATTTTTCCTACATAATTAGGGGGCAAGGCAGCATGAATGTAGTTCATTGGCTGCAAAAAAAAGGTTGGAAACAGGAGTATTGTGGATTGGTGAATATTCCGCACTTCAAAGATGTGATGGCACTCTATTATGACTTTGAAGCACACAAAACAGAGGGCAAGAAAAGCCTTGGTTTCAAAGGCATCGTTCAAAAAACGACCTCCAACGACATTTCTCTCAGCAGCATTCCAAAAGATATGAAGCCCATCAACTACCTTCACTTCAATCACGATGGCTACAAAAAATACTGCAAAGACTACCGAGATTATTGGTCATGGGTCGACAAACGCAACGATGCTCGCTACAAAAACACCATCTCTCATGGCAAAAACTATGATGCCAAAAACATGATGCACACTTTCCGTCTGCTCGATATGGCTGCCGAAATAGCGACGGAAAAACGCATCATCGTGAAACGTCCAAACCGAGAGTTTTTATTGAAAATTCGACGGGGTGAGTTTGAGTATCAGGAGTTGGTCGAAATGGCGGAGGAAAAGGCGAAACGGATTGAAGTGCTTTTTGAGAAGAGTGACTTGCAGGAGAAGCCTGATAAGGAGAAGGTGAATGAGGTTTTGGTGGGGATGCGGAGAGAGTTGTTTTTTTCAAGCAATACAATTTTGTAGAAGATATTTGAGTAGGTGGCGTTCATGTTTAGACCATTTCGCCAAAATGGTTTAACTTTATCATTCTATCAAAGCAAATTAAAATAGCAAACAATGACTCATACAATTCCCGATAAATATATCAATCCTTTGACCGATTTTGGCTTCAAGAAGCTATTTGGAAGTGAACCCAACAAAGATTTATTGATAGATTTTTTAAACTTGTTATTGCCTCCAAAGCATACTATCGAGAATCTGACCTTCACCAAAAATGAACATCTTGGAGAAACGCTCTTAGATAGGAAAGCAATTTTTGACATTTACTGTG
>JBMYXW010000132.1:0-7284 GCA_049608825.1 Chitinophagales bacterium | reverse complement strand
AAAAATCAATCAATTGCAACAATATGAAATCAATTTATATCTGGCTTTTTGCCATTCTACCGTTATTTTTTACTAGCTCAACCCTTGCCCAAGAAAACGACAATACACTCAAAATCCACGTTGACGGAGTTTGTGGGATGTGTAAAACCCGAATCGAAAAAGCAGCACTTCAAATAAAAGGAGTGAAAACTGCTAACTGGAATACGGGTGCTAAGGAGCTAAAAGTTTTTGTTAACCCCAAAAATTTCAATGAAGAACAACTCCACCAGAGCCTTGCAGCCACAGGGCATGATACTGAAAAAATAAAAGCAAACAATGAAGTCTATGAGAATCTACCTGGTTGCTGCAAATACCGCCCACAGGAAGAACCCTCCTCTTCTTATACACCTTCAAATGAGGGAGTTGAACTAACAGGGAAGGTTTATGCCGCAGACGAAAACAACAATCTTCAACCATTGTTTTACGCCAATGTTTATTGGGCAAATACGATTATTGGAACAACTACGGGCGAAAATGGAGAGTTTACGCTTCGCAAAATACCTAAAACCAACCTTTTGGTCGTCAGCTTTGTCGGTTTGGGAAATGATACCCTCAATATGGAAGGTTTGACCAAGGTTCAGATACAACTAGAAAACGACATTACCTTAGAAGAAATTGAAGTGGCTTATCGCAGAAAAACAACCGAGATTTCTTTTTTGGATCCCATCAAAACCGAACAAATCGGCGAAGGAGAGTTATTGAAGGCTGCTTGCTGCAATTTGTCCGAGAGCTTTGAAACCAATCCTTCGGTAGATGTGAGTTTTACGGATGCGGTGACAGGTACTCGACAGATTCAAATGTTGGGTTTGGCGGGAAATTATGTGCAAATCGGACGAGAAAATATGCCCGATATTCGAGGATTGGCGGCTTTGTATGGTTTTACCTATACGCCAGGGCATTGGATTGAAGGGATTCAACTCAACAAGGGTACGGGTTCGGTGGTCAATGGTTTTGAAAGTATTGCAGGACAAATAAATGTGGAACTCAAAAAACCGCAAAACAGTGAAAAAGTATATTTGAATCTATATGCCAATGAAGGTGGACGTTTGGAAGCCAATGCCAATTTTAGTCACAAACTGAGCGACAACTGGCAAACAGGTCTTTTGCTGCATGGTAAATATCAGCAAACCAAATTTGACAAAAACGAAGATGGTTTTTTGGACAATCCTATTGGTAATCAATTTATTGGCATCAATCGTTGGAAGTTTTTTGGAAAGAATGGTTTGGAAGGACAATTTGGATTCAAGGCAACTTTGATAAACAATACAAGTGGTCAAGAAATCTTTGATGATGGAAACAAGAAATTGAGCGTGGGTTTGTGGCGTGCCGATATTGAGACGAATCGCCTTGAAGGTTGGTTCAAAATGGGGAAGGTTTTCCCCAAAAGACCATTTTCAAGTATTGGTTTTCAATCCTCTGTCGTATTTCACGACCAAAATGCTTCTTTCGGTTTGAGAAATTACGATGCCACTCAAAAATCGGTTTACACCAATTTGATTTACCAAAGCATTTTGAACAATACCAATCACCAATACAAAACGGGTTTGAGTTTTCAGTATGATCAATTTGATGAAAAGGTACAAGGAAGAGACTATGAACGCAACGAAACTGTTCCTGGTGCTTTCTTTGAATACACCTATACAGGGAGCGAAAAATTCAGCGCAGTATTCGGATTGCGAGGGGATTACCACAACAACTACGGCTTTTTTGCCACGCCAAGAATGCACCTTCGATATGCTCCAAGCAACCAAACTGTTTTGCGGGCTTCTTTGGGGCGTGGACAAAAAACCGCCAGCATCTTTGCAGAAAACATCGGTGTTTTTGCCTCCAATAGAGACATTGTGATTCACAACGAAAATACCAATACACCTTATGGATTGGAAGCAGAGGCTGCTTGGAATTTGGGCTTGAATCTCACACAAGACATCAATCTCGGCAGTAAAACCGCAAGTTGGGGATTGGATTTTTACCACACCCGTTTTCAAAATCAAATCATTGCCGACTACGAACGAAACACACAGGAATTGCATCTCTACAATTTGGATGGAAAATCTTATTCCAATAGCATTCAAACACAAGTCGATATGGAAATATTGCCGAGATTGGATGTGAGATTGGCGTATCGCTTCAATGATGTAAAAATGACCTTCAATGGTGATTTATTGCAGAAACCTTTGACTGCCAGACATCGAGCATTCATCAATTTGGGTTACAAAACCGAAAACGATTGGAAGTTTGATTTCACTTTGAATCGACAGGGACAAAAACGGATTCCTTCAACAGCAAGTAACCCAGAACAATATCGCTTGGACGAAAAATCACCCGCTTTTTTCTTGGCAAATACACAGGTTACCAAAGTTTGGGCAGAACGTTTTGAAGTCTATGTGGGAGCAGAAAACTTATTCAATTTCAAACAGGAGAATCCTATTATTGCTAGTGACCAACCTTATGGAGAATATTTTGATAGTTCTTTGGTTTGGGGACCTATTTTTGGAAGAATGGTGTATGGAGGATTGAGGTTTAGATTGAAGTGAGGTGGTGACTTGAGATTAGTAATTCGGGTTTAAGGTATTTGAAGTTTTAGAAACTTCAAATATCTTTGCTTTCTTTTATGATTTTGGCTATATCAATGTAGATGAAATTGAAGAAAACACCATCTAAATGTTGGAAATCAGCGTCTGTGCTGATTAAATCATAGCCCATTGCATGGGCTGTAGCTGCAATCCACAAATCGTTTTTCCCCATATTTCGAGCAGAATATTTGGGAGGTAAAGTTCGGCTTTTGTGCTTGTTTTGGCTGTAAGTGTCGATTTGTGCATAAGCAGCATAAATATCATCCCCTCTAAGATAGATAACCCCAAGTTTTGAGAAGAATTTCTTCAATTCTGCCAGTTTACCTCCTCCCCAATTATTTCGGCGACCAAAAGAACGAATCTCACCAATGGTTACTACTGATACAAAGGCATTTCTTTTTATTCCTTTTGGAAAGTACTCTTTTTCAATATGCTGCCATACAATAGAGTCTCTTACTTTATGAATCAAAATGTTGGTGTCTAAAATATAAGCCATTAGATATTTTTTACTGCTTCATAAAATTCTTCATCTGTCATTTCTATTTCTTCCCCTTCTGGAGCTGCTTCGTCCATATTTATATAATCAATCTCAGGCTCTTTTCCTGCATACAATTCCCTATCTCCTTCATACCACAATTGTTCCGCATTTCGCCGAGCCAAAATCACCTTCCTGTCCTCCAAATCTTTTTGAAGGGCATCCAACAATTCCACCTTTTTATCATCGGGCAATTGCATCACCAATCCGAGCATATTGTCAATTGGGATTGCCAAAGTTACAGTCTTAATAGGTAAAGTCATTTGCTAAATATATTTTGTGTGTAGAGAAAACAAAAAGTCATTATGAAAAGTTCTTTCTAAGAGAATCTATGAAGCCATCCTCTGCCCTTGTTTCTCCAATAATTTCTTAAAATAATCGGGATGCAAACCACATTCTGATTTCTCTTGACCTTGCCAACGTCCCTCTCGACCACAACCTTTTGACGTACAATGACTACAACCAATCGAATCGTAGCCTTCTGACTTCAATGGATGCTGTGGCAATCGGAAAAAATTCACATAGCGGTGAAACTGTTCCTCACTCACATCAATCAGTGGGTGAAATTTGAGTAAATCACCTTTCCACTCAAAAACTGGCAAATCAGCCCGATACTCCGTTTGGTGTCCCATCAAACCCGACATCCAAACGGTGTGCTGTGCTTTCACCTTCTCCAAAGGTTGTACTTTATTGACATCGCAACATTGATTGGAGTCAGTTGCCCAAAGTTTCGTTTGGAGTGTATGCTGATGGTCTTTTTTATCGGGAACAATATCAACGACTTTCAAGCTAAAAGCTTTCGTGATTTGTTTTTTGTAGGTAATCGTTTCCTCAAAATGGTAGGTCGTATCTATGAAGTGAATCGTTTGGCTAGGGCGAATTCTACTCAATAAATGCAGCAAGCCAACCGAATTGGCACCAAAAGAAGAGGTAAACAAAATGTCTTTTTCTTCAAAATGGGCATACAAACGTTTTACTCGCTGAATCGGTGACAATAAGGCGAACTCACGATTGAGTTCATCCAGATTAAATTGTATCATACTAGGTGTTGTTTTTAAGATTGCAAACTTGATATAGTAATGTGGTGTTGACTAAATTTGCGCTACAAAGATAAAATACTTAACAGTCTTTTATTTGTAAAATGGATACAGGCTTCAAAAGTCAATTCTTGCTTTTTTCTAACAAGCTTTCGGTTAATTCATTCAGTGCATTGACTTTGTATTCAAAATCTCCTTTTAGTTCATTGCGGAATAAGTGTAGGTTTTGAAGTAAACGACCCGTATTCTGTGGTAGAAGACTTTCCAGAAATTGCCGAAATCGCTTGGCAAAAGTAGGTGATTTTCCATTCGTAGATATAGCTACCTTCAAATCTCCTCTCGTCACAATGCTGCCCAAATAGAAATCGCACAAGTCGGGCGTATCGGCTACATTCACCAAAACTCCCTGCTTTTTCGACAAACGTTGAACCTCCTTGTTTAAGCTGTGAATATCCGTTGCCGCAATCACCAAATCCTTTCCTTCTACATCTGCCGCTTCAAAAGGTCGCTTCAAAATCCTCACCTTATGCCCCACTTTTTCCTTCAATAAATCTTCTACTTTCGGCGAAATCCACGGCGCAACTACTGTAATCTTGGCATCTGGACTGCTCTTCAAAATAAAAGACAATTTCTCATGCCCCACTTCTCCCGCCCCAACAATCAACATCTCCAATTGGTGAAGCTTTAAAAAAATGGGGTACAATGGGTTTTGTTGTGTCTGTGTGTTCATGTTGATAATTGTGTTTAGATATTTGTGTTGGTATTTGTGTTTGGGTATTTGTGTTTTTATGTTGATAATTGTGTTCACGTGTTTATGCGTCTTCTTCCTCAATTTCCGTCCATCGTCCATCGTCCATCGTCACCCGTCCATCTTCACCCGTCCATACTCCCAAAACCAAGTGAACAAAAACCTCTGTGTCACCGTGCCTCCGTGTTCAAAACTCGTCCATCGTCTGCCGTCAAACGTCCACCGTAAACCGCTACTTTTGCCGCTTCTGTATCTCTATTCTCTCTCCTTGCATCCATCCAAAAATCATTGTGCAATCGCACTACTTCCCCAATCACAATAATCCCAGGCGCACCAATACCCACTTCCCTCACTCGACCCACAATCGTCCGCACCGTTCCCAAAACCATTTTTTCATTGTTTCTAGAACCATTTTGAATCACCATCACAGGCATATCATTTTTTCCATTTTTACCGAAAATGCGAGTGATGTCAAACAGTTTTCGCATCCCCATCAAAATTACCACCGTTGCCGAAGACTGCGCTGCCACTTCAATATCCTTAGACAATTGCCCCCCACGAGTCGTCCCCGTCATCACCCAAAAACTCTCGTTTACGCCTCGTCTTGTCAAAGGCACTTTCTGCAATTCGGGAACAGCAATGCAGCTCGAAATTCCAGGTACCACCTCCGATTCAATCCCAAAAATATCTGCATATTCGATTTCCTCATGTCCACGCCCAAACACAAAAGCATCGCCACCTTTGAGGCGCACGACATGACCATGACTGAAAGCGTATTTTACAATCAATTGGTTGATTTCTTCTTGCGAATAATGGTGATGTCCCGCCCGTTTGCCGACAAAAACCTTCAGTGCTGACTTAGGCGCAAAATCCAACAATTCGGGATTTGCCAAAGCATCGTACAATACGACATCTGCATTCTGCAAAGCTCTAAGGCCTTTGAGTGTCAATAATTCTGGGTCTCCAGGTCCTGCACCAACCAAGGTGAGTTTTTTTGTTTTTAAGTTTTTATTAGTGGTCATTTGTTTATGTTTTTAAAATTGATGTAAATCACAAATCAAACTTCGTTTATCGTACTTCATAAATCCACCAACCACGACCATGACTCTGCAAGCTCACTATATTTGGATTTAGGATGTATGATTACATGATTTGTGATATTAGATTTTGAATTATGCCAAGTAATGATGCTCCAAAACAAGGCTATCTTCCCCTGCACCCTGCAATTGCCGCTTGCGGATATGACGAACCGCCAATAAAAAATCAGTAGCCAATTGAAGGTAATGGCTCGCAAAACCTTCTGATGGTTCATTCTTATTGATTTGCAGAACCCTTGAAGCGAAACCTGTTTCAAAGAAAACCTCACCCGTCTCGACATAATGTTTGTCAAAATCTGCAATGATGTTCTTTTGCGTATTGCACTGAATTTCTTTCGCCAATAGCAAAGCCTTTGCGCCCACCACAAAAGAACTATAACTGTGGTAAATACTATCTGCAAAAGCCTTTTGGTCAAGCGTTTCTTTCGCCAAACCGACTTTTTCAATTGCATCACCTATAATCGCTCCAATCACATCATAACTCACTCCTGCACATTCACCTACGCCAATCGCCTGTTGGTACTCTTGTTCTTGTCCCCAATCGAAATATTCACTTCCTTCGAGCGTAGCCACATCTGCCAAGGGCTTCAACAAAGCATAGAAATACCGTTTGCCCAATCGCTGAAAGTAGGTATTGAAGTATTCTCCCTCTTGTCCTTTTTCTTCAAAATCATTGAGCAAATACCGAAGTGCATCGGGGGTTCGTTTGGTCGGTAATTTGATGATTTTTTCGGCAATAAAACCTTCACCATTTTCAGCCACACCACCGCCCAAAACGATTTGCATGGCAGGAATGACCAAAGGGCGTTTTTTGATGGAACTACCATGAAAGCCAATGTTTGCAGCCATGTGCTGACCACAAGAATTCATACAACCACTGATTTTGATATGGATATTGCGCTCGTCAATCAATTCGGGATATTCCGTTTTGATGACATCCTCCAATTTGGTCGCTAAACCTGTGCTGTTCGTCACCCCCAAATTGCAGGTATCGGTGCCAGGGCAAGCGGTAATGTCCGCAATCGTATCAAAACCAGGTTCTGCCAATCCCAATTTATCCAATTCATTGAAGATATGCGGCAAAGCTTCGGGGCGAATGAATCGAAGCAAAAAACCTTGATTGACCGTAATCCGAATATCATCTGCCGCCCATTCTTTCACAACAGCCGCCAATTGACGAGCCGTTTCTGCGTCAATATCACCCAAGTGAATTTTGAGTTGAACGGCAAACCAGCCTTTTTGCTTCTGTTCAAAG
>JBMYXW010000131.1:0-7288 GCA_049608825.1 Chitinophagales bacterium | reverse complement strand
TCAAAGGAATATTTGCAAACAGAGACATAGAGTACTTTGATGCTTTGGTAGGATATTTTAGAGCATCAGGTTATTTCAAGATTCGCCCCTTCTTAGAAGATGTAGAACACATCCGCATATTGGTAGGAATAGATATAGACGAAATCGCCGCTATTTACGCCAACCGAGGAGCAGAAATTAGATTTACCAAAGACCATGCAAACAAACTGTTTTTCAACTCTTTGGTAAAAGAAGATATTCAGAAAGCCCATTATTCCAAAGAAGTAGAAAAAGGAATCATTCAATTTGTAGAGGATGTCAAGACAGGAAAGGTGCGACTCAAAGCGCATCCCAAGCAAAATATACACGCCAAGTTTTATGTATTCAGAGAGCAGGTATTCAATGTTCACAATACAGGAGAAGTCATTACAGGTTCGAGCAATCTAACTGCAAGCAGTCTGGAGCGAAATTTTGAATTCAATGTAAAATTGAATCGCTATGAAGATGTAGCTTATGCTTTAAATACTTTTGAAAATTTGTGGGAAGAAGCCAATGAGATTGAACCTGCTACAATAGCTGAAATACCTCAACAAACCTACCTAAACGATCAGTTCACCCCACAGCAGACTTACTTCAAATTCTTGTTAGAGTATTTTGGGGAAAGTGTCAATTACGACCCTGATAGTATAGATTTACAAGCATTTCCCACAGTTTTGGGAGAAGACAGCCAAATTCATTCAGAGGACGAAGAATTTGAAAATTTTGGGCTTTTTGACCAAGAACTACAAGAAGAAAAAAACAAACGATTGGAGTTGTTATTGGAATTGAGAGCCTTCAAATCTGATTTTCCGGAAATTTTCCAACTAATCGAAAAAATGCCATTGAAGGCAAGAGTTGGCAGAAAAGATGCTCACCGCAAAGGCAGTACAATTGCTTACCTAAAAAATGCCTACCACGATAGTTTTTTCTTACTCCGAGCCGACAATACACACAAAGAGTTGAGCTTTTTGGAAGCTGCTGAAATCTTCAAACCTAACGATGAAAATGAAAAAGTTTTTCGCCTTCACCAACAACACCATGAGCAAGTGCAGAAAGCCAAACAACTATTTGAAGAACAAGAAGAAACCAAAATCATTCAATCCAAAACCATTACACAACAACTATCCCCAACTGTTAAAAAAACACTCAATATCATTAATAGTTTTCCAAAAGACGACCAACACACTGACCCATACAGCCCAAAAGAACATCAATCCAAAGACATTACCAATCAAATAGTTCTTTCAGAATCATTTGATTGGTAATGTCTTTGGAGAAAATGAAAACGGCTTGATAAAGCCTTTAGCATGATGATTTCTATCAACAAAACCTTCAATTAATGAAATTTGTTTATATTTACCTCTATGAAAAAAGTCACCCTTATTATTGCCTATTGTTTGTTGTTAAATGCCTGTATTACAATGGGTATCAAAGGAGAACAAGCTATGGAATACGTATTGCAGCTTTCGGAAAAAGGCAATAGGAATCAAAGCCAACTTCAAGAAAAAACCATTGAAATCCTTTCAGAACGATTGAAAGAATATGGTTATGCCGATAAACAGATTACCTTCAAAGTTTTGCCAGATAAGCAATTGAAGGTAAATCTTGCAGCCATAGATGATTCTGAAAGGGTCAAGAAATTGCTTACCGAAAGAGGTTATTTTTCGATGCAAGAATGTTTTAACCAAAATGAAATTTTTGCCGATAAGCCTGCCGAAACAATAGATGAATTGCTACAATCCGCTTTTCAAAGGAAGGTAGATAGGCTGCAAAAAACAGACGATACACAGGCAGCAACGGATATGAATGAAAATCCTCAGAATTTATTCAGTCCTTTGTTTGAAGTCAATGAAATAGATGAATCGGGAGAGTTGGGATTTGCTTTAGCGAAAGACACTTCTCAAATCAACCGTTATTTAAGGTCACCTGCTATCAAATACTTATTTCCCAATAATGCAGTCTTTATGTGGAGTCGTTCGCCCGACCAAAATTCAATACAAAACAATCATTTTGCTTTGTATGCTGCAAAAGTGCCTACAAATGAAAAAGATTTTTTGGACAACAATGATATTTTGGAGGTTCGTTCAGATAAAAATTACCACAACCAACCTATTGTTAGTTTAAAATTCAAAGAGTCGAGTCATCAAAAATTGGAACGATTGTCAGCTATGAATGTAAACAGGGCTATTCTGATAACTCTCAACAATCAAGTGGTTTCTGCACCAGTAGTGATGGAAAAATTAACAGGCGGAGCAGCTCAAATAACTGGCAATTTTAGCGAGGCAGAGGTGATTGATTTGATGAATATGCTTGGAAAGAAATATTTGCCTGTGGAGGTGAAATTGTTGTCGGAGAAGGTGAGTAGGGCTAAAGAGTAAGAATACAGAGAATCTTAATCTATTTCTACTTGCTCAATCCTTCCTTCATTCCCTACAAAAACTACCACATAAGCTCTCAAAGACTCAATACTTTGCAGATAATCATCGTGTTGTAGGTAGTTTTTTAATTGCGTAATCGCTGCTTCTGTCACTGCATTCGCTGTGTCTGCATCCGATTTTTTTACATACTTCAATTCTATCACAAATTGATAATTGACAGGAAAAGGAGGACGTTCCACCAACAAAATATCCACATAGCCTTTTCCGATAGCGGATTTTTTCACCTCTACCTCATTGCGAATCGTATAGATGCGAGCCGTAAAAAAAATGGAGGTAAAAATGACTTTGATGTATTTTTCATCAAACTTCATCTTGTCCCGATTAGAGAGTTCGATCAAAATAGATTCTGTGTATTCAATCAAGGGTTGAAGATCGTTATCCAATGCCAACGCCAATGCTTTGTCCTCCAAATCCACTGAATCAATCCTCACTTGACTGCGCTCCAAGATGATTTGGTGAAAGTATTGGTAATACAACTCCTTGATGACATAATTGGGCATTTTGAAGAAAACAGAAGTGTAATGACTGCGGTGAATCGTAATAATGCCAGTATAGTAAAGAAGACTGATAAAGTCCTTCCTATCAAAGCGTTTGACCAACTCAAATTGACGCACCAATTGGGCTTTAACCTCTCCTGTTTGCATCAGTTCTTCCAAATAAGTCAAATGCTTTTTTTCCTTGCCTTTGATTTTAAACAGACGGCGAATCTTGTTGTAATCCGTAGCGATATTGGGGTCTAATAAATCTTCGGGATAGGCTTTTTCTCGCATATATTCGCTAGCAAAATACAAAACCATATCAGAGTTGTAGAGTTGTTTGGTAGCTTTTTTGGCAAACAAATAACCATTGTACCATTGCTTCATTGAAGGCAACATTTCCTCCAGTTTTTCTTCTTCTATTTCAATTCCTCTCAAAATATCTTTGACCTCCTCTTCCCGAAAGCCCATCATATCGTGAAATTCTTCTCGAATACTGATATTGGTCGAAATATTGAAGCCACTCGTCAAACTATCCAAAGTAAGGGGAGAAACGCCTGTGATAAACAATCTATCAATCACTCCATTTTGTGTTCCTACCTTGATGGATTCGTAAAACTTTCGCACAAAGCCATTTTTCCCCACCATATCGATAAAATCATTGAAGCGAAATGACAAAATTTCATTGGCAAAATGGTCATATTCATCTATCAATAAATACACTTTATGATTGGGAGCTTTCAATTCTGCCATTAACAGAATATGCTGTATAACATGGGCAGGAAAAGTAAATTTTTCTATTTTTTCTGTGTCTTCTTTGTTGAAGAACTGTGAATACCTCCCAAAAAATTGAATTCCTCCATTTTTGGCATTGTTCAGAAATGAACCGTATGTACTTTCAAAAGAAGATGTATTCATCTGAGAAAAATCAAACTTCAAAATCAAATATTGATTGGCAAGCGGTGTAGGGTTCTGACCAATGTAGTACTTCCCAAATAATTGGTCGAATTGGTTTTTGTATTGGATTCCATAGTAATGCTCCAATACAGACAAAAACAAGCTTTTGCCAAATCTGCGTGGGCGCACAAAAAATAGATAACTCGAAAAGAAATTTTCCAACTTCTCAATGCAATGGGTTCTATCTACGAAGTATCGACCTTCTGTAACAAGTTTGGTAAAATTGCTTATTCCATAGGGAATTTTTATCATCTTTCAGTTGGCTGTTTTTTAGTTGATATTATAACTCAATCCTATCTGGAAACCACCCGTAACAGCTCTACCATCAGGTCTTTCCGATGGCCAATAAGCATCTTGATCCTTGTCCTCCACATCTCCCAAAGAAGCATCAAAACGGAAAGAAGTGTTGAGGAATAAGTTTTCTGCCATCGTAAAGCGTGCACCAATGCTCATGACTGCGCCAATGTGATTTTTTTCGTACAAATCTTTTAAGGCAAGATTGCTTGTTGAATTGTCAACTCCACCATTTACTGTAGATTCAGCATTGGTCAAAAAAGTGAATTGAGGACCAATTTTGAATAAAAACGCTGTTCCTGCATCTGGATTGGAATTGAACTTAAACAACAAAGGAATTTTTAGGTAAGTTAATTCTACCGACCTTTCTGTTCCTATCCAGTTGTTAGGTACTCCAAAACCAAATGAACCACTCCCATCAGAATCATAATCTTGTCCTTGTTTGGAAATAATCAGTCCTGTTTGTAATCCAACGGTTCTACCAAGATTCAATCCTACCTCTGCTCCATAAGCAAAAGTATAAGTCGGCACATAATCCAAATTTGGTCCTTGGTCGGAATCGTCCTTATTGAAAATCCACACAGATTGAGGCATTAAAAAAGCCCCTACTTCAAGTCCTCCTTGACTAAATGCAGGAACACTTATCAACAATGCAAAAAACACGAATACAATTTGTTTGATTTTAAACATGGTTTTTCTTGGTTTTTAAATATTGAAAATCGAGTTTACTTTGGAATAGAGAAGTGGGAAACGAGAGGTGAGACACAGAAATAACCATCGTTTTCTATCTGACTTCTGACCTCTCTATTCTCTCTTCTTGAATCATTTTTTTATAATTTTTTGTGTCTGAGTAGTTGAACCGTCAAAAATCTGTACAAAATAAACACCAGTAGGGTAATCGCTTACATTGAGTTCTACCTTATTGATGCCCTTTGTACTTTCAGTTCTTAGACTTTCAAACTGCTGCCCTTTGATATTGTAAACACTTATTTCGACCATTCGTTCTTCTTGAATCGTAAAATTGATGTTTACCTCATTTTTAGCAGGATTTGGAAAAACACGCATGATTTCAAATGCTCTTTCGCCACGTTGGAGGGAAATGGTGTGCGAAACGGTCTGCTGACCATTGAGGTCTGTTTGACGCAGTTGGTAATAGGTCACACCGCTTGGCGCATTTCTATCCAAAAATTTATAGGACTGCAAATCTTGACTATTGCCTTGACTTTGAACAACTGCAATTCCTTCAAAAGTTTTTCCATCCATCGAACGCTCCAAAGTGAAGTAATCGTTGTCGATTTCCGTTGCAGTAATCCATTGAAGTAAGTTACCTTCTGCCTGAACTTCACCTTCAAAAGACAAGAGTTCGATGGGGTTCTTTTTACAAGCAACCGTTCTATTTTCTGTTTGTATCAAACAAAATCCATCCGTCAAATCGAAGGAAATCACGTCACCATCTGCTACATTGAAGGAAAACGAATCTACTGGAAGTTGCAAATCAATACTGAAACTTCCGCTAACAGAATAAGTCCCGTCCGAATCAAAGGCGGGATAACCACCTGATATGACTCCATGAACCATTGCATTTCCTGTACTCAAATCACAATTGATGTCAAACAATAATTCAAGTGGCTCTAAAAATACGACAGGAGTACCTGCTGCAATCGAAGTACAATCATTATTTTCATCGGGAATACCATCTCCATCATCATCAGGACCAGCTACTGCTGAAACAAAGTAAACCGTATTGGTCAAAATATCCATTGAAGAAGTCATACTAAAAACACCTGTATTGGCATTGGTCGCCAAAACATTGCCCAAACCACCTCCAAGTGCCATATCATGTAGCACATAAATCAATACATCTCCTTCACCCAAATTAGAACCTGTAGTATTGAAGTTGGTTGCATCTCCATCACAGATAGGATTGGTCATATTGGTAGAAGGCATCGTTCCTGCATCTGCAAAACAAGGTTCGGGGCAAGGAGATGTTCCTTCTACGAGTTCAATCAACGTTCCATCAGAGGCTTCAAAAGAGAACGGCTCGCCACATGGAATTGGGTCGCTTTCAAAAATACTGCCTGTTGTCAAACCGTCAATCGTATAATCACCACTTCCACCCGACATCGTAATCGTCACTGTATAAGTCAAGCCATCTGGCGCAACAACAATATCAAAATCTACCACAAATGGGTCGCCTACACAAGAAGGATGGTCGGCTGGTAAAACTGTCACTGTCACAAAAGTAGCAGATACTTCGGCACAAAATCCATTGTCGTCAATCAAAGCCAATAAATCCGCCAATGTGCCATTCGCAAGAATGTCATTGAGCTTAAATTCTTCGTCTTCTGCAAAATTGATGGCGTAGTATTGGAATGTTCCAACTTCCAAAACTTGCGTATCGTTGTCTTCAATAAAAATTGGAATTGAACCGTCGACTGGCGATACGCCCAAAAACTGCGTATTGAAGCCCATGCCATTGTTATCGCCTTCTACCTGAAAGGTCAATTCCTCTCCAAAACAAATCGTCACATCTTCGGAAGGATTCACAATCGTTCCCACACTTGCATCGCACTCAAAACAAGCATCATCATTGGGCGGCAAAAAGGTAACCGTCGTTCCTTCTGCTTCAATCATTCCACAAAAAGTGCCATCCTCAATCAAGGCTTGAAGGTCATTTAGAGAAAGGTCATTACCAATTTGGGCAGTCAATTCTGGCAAAAGGGTAGTGAACAAATTGAAGGAGTAAAGAGTATAGGTTCCTGCATCCAAGCAAAAATCACCTGCCGAAATTGCATCTACAATCGGTATATCATCGCTTGTCGTTATCAATACCACCGTAGAAAAACCATCGTTCTGATTGTCTCCTGCCACATTCACTGCAATACATTCTCCTTCGCAAATACTTTCTGCGGCTGCCGAAGAATCACCAGAATTGGGTTCACAAGTAGTACAATCAGGACTTTCGGCGGGTAAAATGGTAATAATCAAAGGTTCGTCCACTATGTCGGCACAAATAGCAGGCCCTGCCACAAGTGCGGGAATATCTTCCCCTGCTTCAATGGCATTAACCACTACTTGTACATCCAGAGTGCCAACATTGACCAC
>JBMYXW010000130.1:0-7296 GCA_049608825.1 Chitinophagales bacterium | reverse complement strand
GTGTCGCACCGAGTATACACGAGCTAAACCCGTACGAAACCCGAGGGTGTCTAAAATCACAAATCTGACCCCCATATCCCTCTAATATACGATTTAAAATTTATATTTATTTATTTATAAACCAACACATTATGATGCAAAAAATAAACGTGTACTTTGAAGTACTTTCCCTGTTCCAAATTTTGTGAGATTAGTCACAAGATTTTTTCAGAATGACAAAAAAGAAGGTGTCATATTGTAAATATCCTGTGGGAACGTATCAATAGATTGTATTTACAGGTAAAATCTATTGAAGTATAATAGCACCAATAAGTCTTTTTCCTCTCTTCCAAACATTATCTATACATTCTGTCTAATTTATTGTACACTCTATTTATGCCTCTTCATACATAAAAAGGTTTTGTAATTATTGGCTGCAATTATCCTTTGTTAATAAATATTACTTTTTAATTTTGAAAGGTATGTTTTCTCCTTCCTATTTATAGTCTTGATTATTTGGTGTTTATTTGTTCTGTCAGTTTTTTGTGTGGATTTATTGTAGGCAAGCTTTTGTTTTGTGGAATTAATAACGTCATAATATTGTCATAAATGTAGTATTTTGCAGCCAAATAAGAGCTACGCTACTTTTTGAAAAAAGTTTCAAAGAAATGTCAGAAAAAAGTAAAAAAATAAAAAGTTGGAAAAGTTTTTGCAGTAAGCATACCGATTGCATGAAATACTAAGACGAATTAAAAATTCAAATGCAGCTTCAAACAATTTAGGGTTAGATTGATAGAGTTGTTAAAGATTTTAATTTTGAAACTTTACTTTTGAGTTTATTGAGCTTGTTTTCATACAATTCTCACCCCATATATTATTCAATACAACATCCTTTACCCTTTCAAGTAGTATTACTGAACTGATATTTTTGATTTTTAAATACTGCAACTGATGAAACATAAAAAACAGGTACTCATCATAGATGATGACCAAAGTACCCGTATGCTATTAGGGTGTTTGCTTAGTCGAACCTACAATATTGCAACCCAAAAAAATGGACTTGAAGCTATGGCATGGCTGGGGAATGGAAATATTCCCGATGTGATTTTACTAGACGTACACATGCCTCAACTAAATGGTCCTGATTTTTTACAGAATATACGAACGAGTGGCTTTTATAGAGACATTCCAGTGATAGTCGTATCGGGAACCGAACGGGACAAAATGACGAAAAGGCTTTATGAGTTGGGTACAAATGATTTTGTACATAAACCCTTCAAGCCGAAAGAATTATTTGAGAAGATAGAAAATGTTTTGACCCTTTAAACTCTTTACGATTATGAGCAATATGAATGTTATATACCAAAAAATTAGGAAAAAAGATGCTCCTAAGCCAAGACCAAAGGGCAATATTGAAGACATCTTAGTTATAGGAATTGAGAATCCTCACACTTCTCTGGCATTGAAGAAATCCATTGCCAAATCTTCTTATGAAATTACCAATATTAACAACCCTTTTAAAGCATATAGATGGCTTGAAAATTACACTAAAACCAATCATAAATTGCCTTCTGCGATTCTTTGTGGTTTGAATTTTTTGGAAGGAGATGATTATTCTTTCCTTACAAGTATTCAGAATAACAAACTATTGAAATTGATTCCATTTATTTTGGTAGGAGATGAACCTACTCAAATGGATTCGATGAGTGCATTGAGGCGAGGAATTGACGATTTTTATACGGCTCCTTTGGAGTGGGAAGACATCGAAAATAGAATTCGGTTTTTGAAGATGTTTAAGACTGAACGTGCCAAACTCAATCTGACCGAAGAAACGAGTTATGAGAAAGAGGCGCAGAAAATCACTCCAAAACGAGTATTTGACATCGTGTTTTCTGTTGGCGTTTTGATAGGAATCAGTCCATTGTTGTTATTGATTGCAGCAATGATTAAACTGGAATCAAGAGGCAAGGGAAAGGTGTTTTATGCTTCGCAGAGAGTAGGAAGTGGCTATAAGGTCTTTAACTTTTACAAGTTTCGGTCTATGCGAGAAGGGGCGGATAAAGAATTGAAAAAACTGGAGCATTTGAATCAATACAGTGACAAAAAGGAAGACAATGCTTTTGTGAAATTGAAGAATGACCCAAGAGTAACATTTGTAGGGCGTTTGATTCGCAAGACAAGTTTGGATGAATTGCCACAGTTTTTCAATGTATTGAAGGGAGATATGTCCATCGTAGGAAATCGCCCACTGCCATTGTATGAAGCCGAACAATTGACCAAAGACGAATGGTCTCAACGATTCTTAGCTCCTGCGGGTATCACAGGGCTTTGGCAAGTGACCAAACGAGGAAAAGACAATATGTCGGTGAAAGAGCGCATGGAATTGGACATTGAATATGCAGAAAAATATTCATTGTGGTATGATTTGAAAATCATCTCCAAAACCATCCCTGCAATGCTTCAACATGAGTCGGTCTAAAGTGGAAAAAGGGAAGTGAGAAGCGAGACTTTCCTTTTCATCACACAACATTTAATGTTATCTAAATACCCCCATATCCAATATCTGAATATCAAATATCCAATATTAAGGACATGAAAAAAAATAGTACTCAACCGTTGGTATCCATCATAACCATTAACTACAATCAAACCCAAGCAACCTACGAATTGCTGCAATCCATCAAGGAAATCAGCTATTCAAATTTTGAAGTGATTGTAGTAGATAATGCTTCTAAAGAAAATCCTAAACCGCTTATCAACGCACTTTTTCCAGAAGTCACTGTTATTTTAAGCGACAAAAATCTGGGGTTTGCAGGAGGCAACAACTTGGGAGTTGCGGCCGCAAAAGGAGACTATCTTTTTTTCGTGAACAACGATACAGAATTGACCAAAACAGTTATCGAACAGCTTTTAGCCATGTTTGATAAAGTTCCCAAACTCGGAATGGTCAGCCCCAAAATCTGCTACTACGATGAACCTAATCGCATTCAGTATGTGGGTTTTACCCGAATGAATCCCTACACCGCTCGAAACACTACAATTGGAGAACACGAGCTTGATGAAGGACAGTATTCCAAACCTGTTCCTACACCCTATGCTCATGGTGCTGCAATGATGGTCAAACGAGAAGTGACAGAGAAAGTGGGATTGATGGCTGAAAATTTCTTTTTGTACTACGAAGAATTGGATTGGTGTGAGCGTATTCGCAAAGGAGGCTACGAAATATATGTAGAACCCAATGCACTGATATACCACAAAGAATCCTTGTCCGTAGGCAAACTGAGTGCCTTGAAAACCTACTACATTACCCGCAATCGCATCTTGTTTATGCGCCGCCATGCCTCTAACCTTCAATGGCTGGCATTTGTCCTCTTCTTGGCATTTGTCACCATCCCTAAAAACCTACTTTCTTATACCGTGAACCGAGATTTCAAACACATCAAAGCGTTTGTGAAAGGAATCGTATGGAATTTTCACCATCAATCGGGAGCCGATTTTGAAGCGAAATTGAGCTTGAGATGAGCTAAAAGATTTGAGGTGACATCTTTGAAGTGAAACGGAGAAGGTGTAATCTCAAATCCAATAGTAGTCTGTCATACCAAAAAAAATGTATAAAACCTTAAACCCGATGATAAGATGTCACCTTTTCATACTTCAAAGATTACACCTTATCATCTAAGTACCTAATTTATTAAACCTAAAAGCCAGTAAACCAATATTTTGAATTTTCTCAAAAGCCCAAATCATTAAATCATGTTCGAGTTTGTTTACATATTGCTGCATCTGTTCTTGTTTTTCTTTTTGGTGCTGTCGTTTATCAATGTTTTGATGGCACAGTTCCGAAAGCGAGAGCATATCCCAGAAGCCGTTGTTGGTCAGCGAGATTTTGGTTGTATCATCACCGCCTACAAAAATGCCGACATTGCAGTGCCTTTGGTGGAATCTTTGTTGAAGCAAAATTATGGTAAATCTGATGCAGACAAACACCTTATTTACTTGGTGGCTGATGAATGTGACATCACAAATCTATTGGCTACGACCCAACATTGGGACAAGGAAAGGGTAATGATATTGAAGCCTGAAACGCCTCTTCGATTGAAAGCCAAATCCATTATTCATGCGATGGAAAACTTCAAAAGAGCGCATGATGCAACAGTGATTTTTGATGCAGACAATTTGGCGCATCCCAATTTTCTATCTGAATTAAATCACTATTTTGAAGCAGGTTTTGAAGCGGTACAAGGACAGCGAACTGCCAAAAATTTGGATACCGTTTATGCTTGTGCTGATTCGACAGGTGAAATTTATAAAAATTATATTGAGCGTTATGTGCCGTATTTATTGGGTTCTTCGGCTGTGATTTCGGGTTCTGGTATGGCAGTAAAAACGCCTCTGTATTGGGATTATCTGAACAGCAAGGAAATTCAACAAGGAAAAACGCAGTGGAAAAAGATGCTGCAAGAGGATAAGATTCTGCAAAACCATTTATTGAAGCAAGATGTGCGAATAGCCTATGCCAAAAATGCAGTTGTGTACGATGAGAAGGTGACTACAGCAGAACAAGTTGAAACACAGAGAACTCGATGGCTGTATTCTTATTTCCAAAACATACCCAACTCCTCCAATATCTTGTGGAGAGGTATCAAAAATTTCAGCTTCAATCAGTTCTTATTTGGCTTGATTACCATTACACCACCTTTGTTTCTGTTGGTGTTCATTGCAGCCTTTGTCGGAATGTTGGATTTATTGATTGAGCCTTTTGGAACGTTTGTATTGTTTGCAGGATTAGGAATATTTGGACTCAATGTCATGTGGGTATTGCACTTATCAAATGCGCCTAAGGCGGTGTGGAACAAATTATGGGCGATTCCATTATTTGTAGCCAAGCAAATAACTGCTCTGTTCAAGATGAGAAACCCAAACAAAAACTTCAAACACACAGAACACAATCGAACATACAACATCAAGGAAGTAATGAGTGATGTGGGAGAATAAGAATAGAGATTTTGGACGAGAGAGTAGAGAGGCGAGATATTAATTAGTTGATAATGAATAATTAATGTCTGAAAAATAAGATTCTCTGAAAATTTGGTTGGTAGTAGTTTTTCGGGAATCTATATTCCCTATTCTCGTGATTCATTCTCAAAGATTTGAGGCTTCAATGAGAAAGAGGAATATAGATTCCCGGCTTTTAGCCAACCAAATTTTCAAAGAACCAAAAATAAAAACGATTAAATTGTGATTATCAAATATTTACATCCCACTTCTCGCTTCTTTCGTCCAAAGTCCAATGTCAACTTAACCATTCAGCATTCCTTCTAAAACTGCTCCAATTTGCTGAAAAAGAAATCTCCTTCAATCTTTGCATTTTCATCAGAATCCGAGCCATGTACCGCATTTTCGCCAATGCTTGTAGCGTATAACTGTCGAATTGTTCCCTCTGCTGCATCTGCAGGATTTGTAGCACCAATCAAAGTACGGAAATCCGCAACAGCATTGTCCTTTTCTAAGATTGCTGCAATGATTGGACCTGAAGACATGAAATCAACCAATTCGCCATAAAAAGGACGCTCTTTGTGAACTGCATAAAACTCACCCGCTTTTTCGTGTGATAGCTTGGTTAATTTCGCTGCAACAAGGCGAAAGCCGTTTTCTTCAATTTTAGCCAAAATCGCACCGCCATGATTGTTTCTCATTGCATCGGGCTTAACCATCGTTAAAGTTCTATTCCCTGACATAGTATTAAAAAAATTTAATGAATTTTGTTAAAAATGGCTGCAAAATTAGCAATAAATATCTAATTAGAATACAGATTTTAAGCACAATGTGAATATATCTGATTCTCATTTTGTTGCAATAAAGGCCTACTATTTTTTGTTTTAAGTTTTTACCGTTATTTTTGTCAAACCTTATATGAAATAAAAAATCAAACAACCCTATTATGAGTGACCTCAACCCTGTTAAATCATTACTGAAAGACTCCAAAAAAATTGTACTTACAACCCATACTCGTCCCGACGGTGACGCAATGGGTTCTTCCTTAGCATTGTATCATTTTTTGAAAAACCAAGGACACAATGTATCTGTTATTACCCCAACCAATTATGCCGTTTTTCTCCATTTTTTGCCTGGGGATCATGAAGTCATCATTTACGAAAACCATCAAAAACGGTGCAACAAACTAGTAAAAGAAGCGGATATTCTTTTTGCATTGGACTACAATGCGCCAAAACGTGCCAAACCAATGAGTAGTGCCATTCAAAATTCAAAGGCAGTCAAAATCCTCATTGACCATCACCTCGAACCCGAAGAAGGTTTTTGTGACTATGCTTTTTGGAGTGTTGCAGCCAGTTCTACTTGCGAGTTGGTCTATGAATTTATTTCAGAAATAGCTGGTACAGAATATATCGACAAAAAAATGGCGACTTGCATTTATACAGGTATCTGCACAGATACAGGTAGATTCAAGTTCAATACCAATCCCAAACTCTACGAAATTGTAGCCGACTTGGTACGAAAAGGCATCAACCTCGCCAAAATTCACACCCAAGTATTTGACACTTTTTCGGAAGACAAACTACGCTTTTTGGGTTTTTGCTTGACCGAACGAATGATGGTATTTCCCGAATACAATACAGCTTTTATTTATGTGACTGAGCGTGATTTTCGGAGGTTCAACTATCAAGAAGGCGACAAAGAAGGATTGGTTAATTACCCATTGAGCTTGGCAGGCTTTCGTTTTGCAGCCTTGATTACAGAAAATGATGAACTTGTAAAAATGTCTTTTCGTTCTAAAGGTAACTTCTCTGTCAATAAGTTTGCTCGTGAAAACTTCAATGGAGGAGGACATAAGAACGCAGCAGGTGGCTTGTCTCGGCTTTCATTGGACAACACAATTGACAAGTTTATTGACCTATTGCCAAAATATGAAAAAGAATTGACCACATAAAAATTCAAAATTACCCACAAATGAAAAAGCTTACTGTACTTCTTGGCTTCGCTTTATTTTTATTGACCAATTGTGATAATTTGCAAAATGGAAATCAAGCCAACAAACAAACCCCTCCAACCAACCTCAATGAACAAAAAACGCAAGCCGTCATTGACCAAGAAAAAATTGAGAAGTACCTAGAGGATTTGTTTTTATTAGACAAAGCACAAACTACTTCATCTGGAATTCACTATCTCATTGAAGTAGAAGGGGATGGGATAAGCCCTTCTGAAAAAAGCAATGTTAAAATAAAATTTCAGACAAGCCTATTGAATGGATCTATTTTTGAAGACTCCAAAGATTTCCAAGAAAATGGCATTGTATCA